>JAHJGZ010000070.1 GCA_018823795.1 Candidatus Omnitrophota bacterium | reverse complement strand
GGCGGGTAAAGGGGTACATACCAAACAGCATGCGGCAGCACTTATGAAAGGAAGCGTCGGAGTTCTCCACGGCATGAAGAGTTTTGTCTTACAAAATAATGACGGACAGATTCAGCTTGCGCATTCGATCTCTGCGGGACTTGATTACCCGGGGGTCGGGCCGGAGCATTCGTATCTGAAAGAAAGCGGCCGCGTGAGGTACGTAGCGGTGAGTGACAAAGAAGCGCTTCGGGGGTTTAAGCTCCTCATCGACACCGAAGGGATCATCCCGGCGCTTGAACCATCACATGCCCTCTTTTACCTGACAAAACTAGCGCCACGATTAGCAAAAACGAAATCGATCATCGTGTGTCTTTCAGGCCGGGGGGATAAAGACATGCCGATAATCAGGCAGCACATTAAAATGTAAAGATAAAAGATAAAAGATAAAAGATAATAAAGCGGTTACTATTTAATATTTTATTTACTATGAATTGTTTAGAATTGCAAATACAAAAATCGAAAAAAAGAGGTACAAAACTTTTTTGTGCCTACGTGACACTCGGGTATCCCAATGTAAAGTTTACCGAACAACTTATTCCTGCACTTGAAGAGGCAGGGGTCGATATTCTTGAGCTCGGGATCCCGTTTTCTGATCCGCTTGCTGACGGGCCGGCGATCCAAGAGGCATCGTATGTTTCGCTCATGAGGAAAACAAAAATACAGGATGCATTTACCGTCGTTAAAAAAATGCGGCTTCGCGGCGTGACCATGCCGATCGTTTTCTTTTCCTATTACAATCCGATCTTTCACATCGGCATAAAAAAATGTGCCGCGCAACTGAAGGAAAGCGGGTTTGACGGGGTGTTGTGTCCTGATCTTCCGCCGGATGAAATCAGTTCACTTGGCGGGGAACTTAAAAAACGAAAACTTTCACTTATTTATTTAATTGCACCAACGACGGTGCCGAGCCGAATAAAACTGATCGCTGAGCGAAGCCAGGGTTTTATCTATTACGTTGCGCGACGCGGAGTGACCGGGGTGCACGCGAAGATAGCGGATGACCTTTTCAAGAATGTGCGGCAGATTAAACGATACACGAGGAAAAGTGTATTGGTTGGTTTCGGTGTTTCTGATGAAAAACAAATTAAACGGATACTTTCGGTAAGTGACGGCGTCATTGTGGGGAGTGCGATCATTAACACAATAAAAAGCACCCGCAGTGTTCGAAAAACAGCCAATTATGTGAGGAGGCTTGTGCGGGCAGTGAAGGGAGGATAATGATGATTATTCTTGGCTTCGATATCGGGACAAAACGAATAGGGGTTGCACAAAGCGATGAACTTGGTATGTTTGCACATCCGGTCGGCATGATTGAACGGGGTACGGATAAAACGCTCATTAGGGAGATCGCGAAACTGATTAAAACGTACGCACCGCCAAAATTAGTTTTTGGTCTGCCGATACAAATGGATGGGACAAAAGGAATTGCCGCACTGGAAGTTGAACGTCTTATCGCGTTCTTGAAGAAGGAACTCGTGATTGATATTGAAACGTGGGATGAGCGGCTTACGACGAAAGAAGCGATGCAATACATGCAAAAATCGGAACTTTCAGGGAGTAAAAAAAGGAGGAAGGTAGATGCGCTCGCTGCAAAAATTATGTTGCAGCATTATTTAGATACGCATAAAAGACAACTATGAACACAATCTATCCTGTTTCTATTCTCAATAATAAACTCAAAGTCGTCACGCACTCGATGAAGGGGCGTGAATCGGTCGCACTCGGTATCTGGTTTGCAGTCGGCGGCCGTTACGAGACAAAAAAGATTTCCGGAATTTCACATTTTATTGAACATCTTGTCTTTAAAGGAACACCAACGCGAAACGTGCGCACGATCAAAGCCGAGATCGAAGGCCGCGGCGGCCTGCTCAATGCGTTTACGAATGAAGACACCACCTGTTTTTTAGTAAAAATTGTAAAAAAACATTTACCGCTTGCACTCGAAATTCTGGCTGACATGTGTCAAAACCCGCTCTTTAAAGCGATCGATATCGAACGGGAGCGCGGCGTCATCCTTGAAGAGATCAAAATGTACATGGACATGCCGATGCAGTACGCGCATGACCTTATCAATCAACTCCTGTGGCCGGATCAGCCGCTGGGGATGTTTATCGCGGGTGATTTTAAATCGGTTACCGGTATTGGACGTTCTGACATTATTGCCTATCACAATAAATACTACCGGCCGTCGAATACACTGGCGACCGTGTGTGGTGACATCAGCCATGAAGAGACGTACCGTTTGGTGCACAAATATTTTCCCCGGAAACGGGAAGCAAAACGTTTTCGCTGCAAAAAGGTAGTGGGGCATCAGTCAAAACCACGGTTTAATTTTTATTACAAAAAAACTGAACAGTCGCATCTGGTGATCGGGATGCACGCACTCAAGCGTACGGATCCCCAGAGGTATGCATTAGCCCTCTTGCATGTCATATTGGGTGCGAACATGAGTTCCCGCTTGTATGAAGAAGTGAGAGAAAAACGCGGGTTGGCATATTCGATTCGTTCAGGTCTTAGTTTTTATGAAGACACCGGATCGTTCACCGTCTCTGCCGGCGTTGAAAATAAAAAAATTGAGGCGACCCTTACGGTCATCATGAAAGAACTCGCCAAGATTAAAAAAAATGGCGTCAAGGCAGGCGAACTTATGCGCGGGAAGGAATATTTTCTCAACCAACTCTTTTTTGCACTCGACGATACGCTTGACCGAATGCTCTGGATCGGGGATAAGGCGATGCATTTTGACCAGATTCCATCGAAAGACCAGATCATAAAACGGATTGAGGCGGTAACGGTGGATGCGGTGCAATCGATGGCGGCAAAACTTTTTAAGAATGCAAATTTAAATTTGGTCGTGATCGGGCCATTAGAGGAAAAAATGCAAAAAAAGATTAGAAATCAATTTACCCTGTGAAATAGTTTTACTCGGTGGAAGCGCGGCAGAGCCGCGCCGCTTTCGGCGCCTGCCTGCCGGTTAGGCAGGGATTCCATCGGGTTGGAGAACGGAGATATCACATGAAAAAAGTATTAGTCGCACCCAGTATTCTTTCAGCAGATTTCGGTAATTTAGAGCGTGAGATCAGAGACATCGAGCGTGCCGGCGCAGACCTGATTCACATTGACGTGATGGACGGACATTTTGTGCCGAATATTACGATCGGGCCGGTTGTCATTAAAGGAATACGAAAACTAACGAAGATGCCGCTTGACGTTCATTTAATGATTGATGAACCGATCCGGTACGTAAAAGAATTTCGGGATGCGGGCTCTGATTGGATAACTGTCCACTATGAATCGTGTGATGATCTTCCTGAAACAATTGAAGCGGTGAGAAGAACGGGTGCACAGACGGGGCTTTCTCTGAAACCAAAAACCGCGATCGATGAACGGGTGAAGCAATTTTTACCGATCCTTGATGTGGTGCTCATCATGAGTGTTGAGCCGGGGTTTGGAGGACAGAAATTTATGCCGGAAGCGGTGCCGAAGATTATTGAATTGCGGAAACTGTACAAAGGGCTAATTTCAATCGATGGCGGTATTAATGCTGAATACGCACCGGTTGTCCGCAAGGCTGGTGTTGATGTCCTTGTTGCCGGGACGGCGGTGTTCGGTCAGAAGGATAGGGCAAAAGCAATAGAAAAGCTGAGAGGGTAATGGTTAACAATTCAACCATATCCCGATTAGACATCACTTGTGATGTTGTCTAACGGGATAAATTCACACAGTAACCAAATACTTTGCCCGCAAAAATCAGGCAAAGTATAAATTCAGCCAGCAGACTTACGTCGCATGCTGCTCCGTAAGTCTGGGCTTCATTTATGACTAAAAAGATAGATAAAAGTAAAATTCGCAATTTTTCAATTATTGCACATATTGACCACGGCAAATCGTCGATCGCGGACCGATTTTTACTTGCTACCAAGGTTATTACGCAGCGGGAGTTTCGTGATCAAATGCTTGATGATATGGACTTAGAACGTGAACGTGGTATTACCATTAAAGCACGTGCGGTGCGGATACCGTATGGAGGGCATTGGCTCAATCTTATTGACACGCCGGGACACGTTGACTTTAATTACGAAGTCTCTAAAAGTTTAGCAGCGTGCGAAGGAGTGATCTTACTCGTTGATGGATCACAAGGGGTAGAAGCACAAACAGTATCGAATTATTATTTAGCAAAAGCACGGGATATGGTCATGATCCCGGTGGTAACGAAAATTGATCTTCCCGCAACTGATCTTAATCGTGTTGAAGAACAGATCAAATCGGTGTTAAAACTCGACACCTCACACATTCTTCTCTCCAGCGCAAAAACCGGCGAAGGGGTCGAAGATATCCTTGACCGGATCATTGCTGTCATTCCCCCTCCTGAAGGTGATGAAAATAAACCACTCAAGGCATTAATCTTTGATTCAAAATTTGATGTGTATCGTGGTGTCATTGTCTACATACGAGTATTCGACGGGGTGTGTAAACCGCATGATGTGATTACCATGATGGCGGCAGGAAAATCCTACGAAGTTGAAGAGCTCGGGGTCTTTAATCCGTACATGCATAAAGTGAGTTCTCTCGGTGTGGGAGAAGTGGGGTATGTGATCGCGAACATCAAAGAGGTGGCAGATGTGAAGATCGGGGATACGGTGACGCTTGCAAACCGGCCGGCAGCTCTGCCGTGCGAAAGATACAAAGAGGTCCAGCCCATGGTTTTTTGTGGTATGTATCCGATCAATGCAAAAGATTTTGATGTGCTGCGTGATGCACTCAGCAAACTACAGCTGAATGACTCCTCATTTTTGTTTGAGCCTGAATCGTCGAAAAGTCTTGGCTTTGGTTTCCGGTGTGGCTTTCTCGGGTTGTTACATATGGAAATTGTACAGGAGCGACTCGAGAGGGAATTTGATCTTAATCTCATTATTACCGCGCCCAACGTGGTGTACCGCGTGGTGAAGACAGATGCCAGTGTACTCTTTATTGACAATCCGACAAAATTGCCGCCACCCAATGAACGTGAAGCGGTTGAAGAGCCGTACATAAAAGCGAATGTGTTAGTTCCGGTCGGTTCCATCGGTGATATTATGAAACTGTGCCAAGACCGGCGCGGAGAGTACATTAGTACTGAATACCTTGACACTGAACGGGTGATGTTAGTGTATGAACTCCCCCTTTCTGAAATTGTAATGGATTTTTATGATAAAATTAAGTCAATGACGTCTGGGTACGGATCATTTAATTATGAATTTATCGGATACAAGAAGTCAAAGCTGGTGCGGATGGATATTTTAATTAATGGTGATGTCGTTGATGCGCTTTCAACGATTGTTTTTAAAGAGAGTGCCTATTACCGGGGGCGTACGTTAGTTACGAAGATGAAAGAGGTTATTCCGCGGCAACTCTTTGAAGTTGTCGTCCAGGCAGCGATTGGTTCTAAAATAATTGCGCGGGATTCCATCAAAGCGCTGCGGAAAGATGTTACGTCAAAATGTTACGGTGGTGACATTACGCGGAAACGAAAACTGTGGGAGAAGCAAAAAGAAGGAAAGAAAAGAATGAAAAAAGTGGGAAAAGTCGATCTTCCGCAGGAAGCATTTATTACGGTGTTAAGAATTGACTGAAAAATGGCTAAATTGTTACATGGCCAAATTGCTAAATGATTAAAAGCCCTCCTACCAAAAGCTAGATTGTAAAGAGCGTAACTTTTACAAATGGAGGGTAGGATGAAAAAATATTTAGAGTTGCAGGATATTAACGCATACGTATTAGCTTGTGATTTGGCCAATTACGTTTGGGATGTCGTACGTACGTGGAATTACTTTGAAAGAGACACCGTTGGTAAACAGTTAGTACGGGCGGTTGATTCTGTTCCCGCTAATATTGCAGAAGGTTTCGGGAGATATTTTAAGAAGGAAAAAATACGATTTTATCGTATTAGCCTTGGATCGCTTAAAGAAACTGAAGATTGGATCGCGAAGGCACACAAACGGAGGTTGTTACAAGATCTGGACCATGAGCGTATGTGCAATAAACTTTGTCGATTACCACGAGAGTTAAATGCGGTTATTAATTTTACGGATGCTCGGTTAGCAATTTAACAATTATGCTATCCCGAAAGTCTAGGCTTCATTGGGCAGTTTAACAATATAACAGTTTAACAATTTAATCAAAGGGAGCATAAATGTTCTACGACAAATGGCTGACGAATAAGCACGCGCGGTACTGGGTAAAGGAATGGGTCGAGCCATTCCTCATTGCACTTATTTTGGCCCTTTTTATTCGGACCTTTTTTGTGCAGGCGTTTAAAATACCAACCGGATCGATGCGGGAGACACTCCTCGAGAAGGATCGAATTTTAGTAAATAAACTGGTGTATCGATTCAGGGACCCGGAACGCGGCGAGATAATTGTATTTAAATATCCGGTTGACCGGAAAAGAGATTTTATCAAACGACTCATTGCGGTAGGCGGTGAGACCGTTGAAATTAAAGACGGCGATATTTACATAAACGGGAAGCTGTTGACTGATCATCCAATCATACGACAGAACTATTATTACAATCGGGAAGATTGGCAATATGGCCGGAGCACTATGAAAATTAAAGTTCCTGAGGACTCGTTTTTTGTCCTTGGAGATAATAGCGGTCACAGTAGCGATAGTCGTAACTGGGGATTTGTTCACCGGTCAGCGTTGGTGGGCAAAGCTTTTTTTATTTATTGGCCGCCGAACCGGTGGCGCGTTACTAAATAATTTTTTAATGCCGTAAAGAGCCTTGCACACAGGGGATAGTATGTGTTAAAATTTATTTCAATAATTTTTTTACGGATGTAATACAATAAGTACCCGAATACGCAGGTAGGAAAAAATGGACGACAATCAGAACGGTAAGGATCAAGGCGAATTATTTACTGAAATTTCTTCTGCCCATAGATCAGTGAATGAACATCAGAGTACGGCTTCCGACGATGGACAGAGGAAGAAAGTAATGAGTTTTGATAAATTTCTTGTTGTTGTCTTGTCCTGTGTTATTATTGGAACCATTGTGTATGCTATTGGTATTGAACGGGGCAGACGAGGCGGCATTCCACACGCAAAAGACGAAGAGCAAGAGGATCTAATAGTAGCAGCACCAATTAGTTCGGAAGATGTGCAGGCGGTGCCTGTCGAAGAAGAAAGAGGACAGGCGGCGGAACCAACTGATGATACTCAGGATGTGGCTGTTGTGCCGGCATCAGTTAATAATAATTGGACGATACAGGTTGTTACCTACGTGAGTAATACACGCGCCGAAAATCAGGTTCAAAAGCTGGCGGAGAAGGGATGGAATGCCTACATTATTCCCAGTGGGAAATACTATCAGGTCTGTGTCAATCGGTTCGCGACGCGGGATGAAGCACGCGCAAAATTAGGTGTTTTTACCCATGAGAGAGGGTATGTCGATGCCTACGTCAGAAAAGTAAATAAATAGCATTTTTACATGGATAATAGGACAAAATTAGGGTACAATAAATCGCATAAATATTAATAAGGAAGGGGAATTACAATGTCACTTCATAGTAGCTTCAAAACAGCACGCTCTGCAAAAGGACATCGGAACGTACTAAAAAGATTAGAGCGAATAAAGAAGCTGAAAACAGACGAAAAGTGGTCCGAAGAAAAAGATTCTATTTACAACCTGCCGAAGGTTCGTTCTATTAAAGTACTCGCAAAGACGAAGTCAAAAGATGCACCTGAGGACGCAGCAGCAGCAGCAGGGGCTGCAGCACCAGCTGCTGAAGCAACCGGCAAGAAAAAGGAGAAAACCACAAAATCATGAACGTACGAAAAATAAAACCGGGAGAGTATCGCGAAGCGCACGATCTTATTGTTTCAATCATGAAAAATGAGTTTTCCGAAGATTTGAATGCATACCCGCTTCAGGATGTTGATGATATCAGTGCTTCCTATGGTAATTTGGGCGAAGCGTTTTTTATTCTCGCTGCTAATGGCAAGGTTGTTGGCACCGTCGGGGTAAAGCGGGAAGAT
The DNA here is from genome assembly GCA_018823795.1 of Candidatus Omnitrophota bacterium. Lineage (GTDB taxonomy): Bacteria > Omnitrophota > Omnitrophia > JAHJGZ01 > JAHJGZ01 > JAHJGZ01. The sequence continues at coordinate 3,995 of JAHJGZ010000070.1, read as the reverse complement.
GAGCGAACCGCCTTGCTGAGAAGAATTTTTGTGAACGCAGACTATCGGCGTAAGCAGTGCGGATCGAAACTTATGGATCGTGCTATTGAATTTTGTCGTGAGGTTGGCTATCAAGAAATTATTTTTAAGACAACGTCGCGGATGCAAGGGGCTATTAAGCTGTGTCAGCATAAAGGTTTTACTGAAAGGGCAAAAATTGATTTGGGCGGTTTTGAACTCTTAAAATTCACTCTCTTTCTTAAGGAAAATTCTCCAGCGGCTCGTTAGATTTGACTTCATAATCATTACATAAAAAAGAGGTTATCGCATGCTTTTATTTAACAAGAAAAAAGAAACTGTTGAAATGAAACCCATGACGGAAGAAGACATACAAAGGAAATTGTATGGTTCGTACAAGGGAGGGAGCCAGTACTTTTTAACGGGTGCGCAAGCGCACACAAAGGAAATGGCGAGCAGTCTTAATGAAAAAAATGAGCTTGAGGCAGAAGAGGCGTTAGCACCTGCGGAAGAATTGTTTAGTTTTGGCAAGGATGAAGGGGGCGAAATCGGTGTGCGGTTTGAGGAGCCAGGATATCAAGAATCTTTCGATAAGCCCGCGCACAAGGAAGATTCTTTGCATATGAGCCCGCTTGAACTTGATGAGCATATTTGGGAAGAGAGTAAATCGAGTGAAACAGTACAGGCTACCTTTAAAGAAAACATCAAACCATCAATTCCCAGTACGTTGCGGCGCGATACCCGTTCACAAAATGAACTAGTGAAGGATTTTGTCAGTTCGCTTAAGATTGATTTGGCAGAATTCGTAGATAAAATCAAAGGTATTCCGTCAGGGGTAATTATTGCGATAATTACCGGCATTGTATTTTTTATTATTATTTTTAATATTTGGAGCAGAGCGAATCGTGATAGTTCGTTTTCTTCATCATTGCCGTCACCACCAACAACTACCGCAGTACGTGATGGAGCGCCGCTCCAGCGTGTTTCCTCAGAGAGTGCTTCACCGCAATCAGAAATCGCCGATGCGAGTGATACCGATCGAGTCAGTGAAGTAATGCCACTGATCGCAAGTACTCGTGTACAAGAGCCTCCTCCTTCAGAGAGTATGGGGGCGGTTATTTCTTCGTTTTATTCTGTTCAAGTATGTGTGTATGAAGATGCCCTGCGTGCTGAGAATCTTACAGGTGCATTTAAAAAAACGGGCGAAGATAGTTTCTTTAAAAAAATTACGACCCGTTCGGGAAGAGATCTTTACACCGTGTATCTCGGACATTTTGGTACCTTAGACCAAGCAGACATCTATTTTAATAAATTCAGAAAGAGCGAAACCTTTAGACGTTTTCCGGATAGTTTCATTAAGTACATAAAATAGTTATGTTCCGATAATTATTTTTTTGTTAAAAGAGGAGAGTCCGTCAGTGTGGGAAGGTATTAATTGGCGAAAATTTCCAAGAGTTCAAAGTAAGATCGAAATGGATATGCTTTTCAATGGCAACCTCGAGCATGTTACGAAATGTACCGAGAATGTTGGCTGCGGCGGCGTGTGTGTTATTTTAGATAAAGCGGTTAATAAATTTGAAAAAGTTTCGTTAAAATTAGATATTGATGATGACCAGCCGCCGATCGCGTGTGATGGCCGTGTCGTTTGGGCAGTAAAAAAAAGTGAACCCCGAGGAAAAGGATTGACGTATGATGTAGGGATTGATTTCCTCAATTGTACTTCGGCAGATCGTGAACGAATCGAACAATTTATTACTAATAGATAAAAAAGGGAATGGGTATTGGAGATGATGAATTTTGGTGCGCTGGGGTCTATGGCTAAGAATTTTTCAAAGATGAAAGAACTTATGGGTAATGAAGATTTCCGTGAATTCTTAGAACACCCTGAGGTTAAAATATTAATGGAAGACAAAGAGTTTCAACAGGCACTTAAGGATAAAAATTATTTAAAGTTAATGTCTAACCAAAAAATAGTTCGCCTGATGCAAAATCCTGAAATCAAGGAAGCATTATCTAAATTGGATTTGAAAAAATTTACATAAATCACCCATACGCGTTATTTTTTAAATCAGCCTCTGTGAGTCTACGTAAGTTATTGTGGCACAACAAGATAGAAATTGTAAAATATTGAGTGAGTGTCTTGTAAAAGTAGGAAGTGCGTGCTATACTTCTAATAACACTTTTTAAAAGTCAGAAAAATTCATCAGTGTAGTGCACTATATCGCATGAAGATAATTACCAATTACATTGAATTATCGACCAATGGCAAATGCGATATTATTGATGTTACTGAAGAAATTCAGCAAAACTTACGGGTAACATTATTAGAAGAAGGTAATGTTACTATTTTTAATCCTGGTTCAACCGCAGGAATAACGACGGTAGAATACGAGGATGGTTTAGTTACTGATATCCAAAGAGTGTTTGAGCGTCTTGTTCCTGAAAAGGATCCGTACGCGCATGATGAAGCGTGGCATGACGGGAATGGACACGGACACATTCGTTCATCACTATTGGGAACATCGTTAGTTGTACCGTTTCGACAAGCAAAGTTATTGCTTGGAACATGGCAGCAGATAGTGTTTATTGATTTTGACAATCGTCCCAGAACGAGAAAAATTGTTACTCAGTTCATCGGGATATGATATAAAGTAAGGAAAAAGCCATCTTTGAACAGATAAAGAGAGAGGTGATAAAACGTGGAAAAGGAAAGAAGAAAATTTAAACGATTTGACGCGTACATGAATGTAAACTTTCAACAGCAGGATCCTTCAGATTGTGGAGGGGTATGCCTCAGTAATGATCTTTCTCGAGATGGTATGAAACTTACTGCGGATACAAAACTGTCAAAGGGGGTATTGTTAGATTTAAAAATCGATATTCCTGATGATCCGAAAGCAGTTCATTCGGCAGGAGAAGTTGTATGGATAAAGAAATCGAAGGAAAGTGAACACGACTTCGAATTAGGAATACGATTCCTCTTAATGGATCCGGTCGATAAATTTCGCATTCTTGATTATGCGTACAATAATTGGCTCGAAACCAAAGTGGATGATTATACCGACCCAGAAGCAATCTCTGAATAACGATGTGCGGGTCTGCTCAGCGGTGTGTACACTCTAAATAATGCTGGAAGGGGGAGTTGAACCCCCACAGCCTTACGGCCACTAGACCCTGAACCTAGCGCGTCTGCCAATTCCGCCATTCCAGCGTATTAATCCTAAACGTATCATAATTGCAAATTGTGTTGTGTCAAGAAAAATATTACTGTTTGCCCCTGCAACGGGTATTTTTTTCTCTGTATTTGCCTAATAGTTTCGGTAACGGTATAATACTCTATACAAAACGCTTATACAATAAAAGAAAGATGATGAACTATGATCATTAAAAATAAAAAAGCTTTTTTTGATTATTCGATTTTAGAAAAATATGAGGCGGGCATTGCCTTAAAAGGGAGCGAAGTAAAATCGATCCGCAACGGCAAAGCGAGCCTCAAGGAGTCATACGTGCGGTATCAAAAAGGAGAATTGTTTGTCGTCAATATGCATGTTACTCCTTATGCGTTGACATCTGATGCGGCGCTTGAGCCGCAACGATCACGTAAGTTATTATTACATAAAGCGCAGATACAGAAACTTCTTGGCAATATCAGTCAGAAGGGATACACTATCGTTCCGCTGTCCCTTTACTTTAAGAAAGGGAAGGCAAAACTAGAGATTGCGGTGTGTCAAGGAAAACGCAAGCACGATAAACGGCAATCGATTAAGAAAAAAGAACACCAACGAGAGATGAGTCGGGTGTTGCGACGAAAATGATCTTTTACAATTTGGGGGTGAATTAGGTTCGACAGGGAATGACTCTGTGGAATGGAGCAGGCAGAGGTGGTAAGGAGGCCTCTTAAAACACCTTACACAAAATAAGTGCTGAAAATATCAGCGTAAGCCCACGGGTTGAAGTGATGAACTTCATGCCAATGGTGCTTCCAATCGCTGCCTAAT
>JAHJGZ010000069.1 GCA_018823795.1 Candidatus Omnitrophota bacterium | reverse complement strand
GCTCCTGTATGGCCCAAAACAGGAGAGACAAAATTTGCACCAGATAGACGAATTTACTGCACGACATATCCGACCATGCTCAATTTGATTCAGCAGGAAGATTGTCCATTAAATCCGCATTATTTTGACATGATTATCGCGGATGAAAGCCACAGGTCAATTTATAACGTGTATAAAAACATATTTGATTATTTTGATGCCATACAACTGGGGCTGACGGCCACTCCGAAAGACGCAATAGAACACAATACATTTCAGCTTTTTGATTGCGAAGACGGCTTGCCAACCTTTGCTTATTCCTATGAAGAGGCCATTACAAATGTTCCGCCGTATTTGTCGGACTTTGAGGTCTTAAAACTGCGGACAAAATTTCAGCAGGAAGGAATTAACAGCGAGACGATCGCTGAAGCAGAGAAAAAGAAACTTCTTCAGGAAGGTGAAGATCCGGACGAATTCAGCTTTGAAGGTACGGAACTTGAAAAGAAAGTTACCAATAAAGGCACAAACGCTGTCATTGTGCGTGAGTTTATGGAGGAAAGCATAAAAGATCCCAATGGCGTACTGCCCGGCAAGACCATATTTTTCGCGATATCAAAAAAGCATGCTTACCGTTTGTGTGAAGTTTTTAACTCTCTTTATCCCGAGTATAAAGGCCAGCTTGCGGAAGTGATTATTTCAGACGTTAAAGGCGTTCATGGTAAAGGCGGGATTTTTGACAGATTTAAAACAAAAGACATGCCCAGAATCGCCATCAGTGTAGATATGCTTGATACAGGAATTGATGTTCGTGAAATAGTGAATCTTGTATTCGCTAAGCCTGTATTTTCTTACACAAAATTCTGGCAGATGATCGGGCGTGGTACGCGCGTTCTTGATCCGGATAATATAAAGCCATGGTGTCCTGAAAAGGATAAATTCTTGATTATTGATTGCTGGGAAAATTTTGAATACTTCAAAATGATTCCCAAAGGCAAAGAACCTAAAGGCACAAGACCACTTCCGGTAAGACTGTTCGAAGCACGCATAGATAAATTATTCGTATCGCAGAAAAAACAGGATGAATCAATTGTTTCAAAAACAATCAAGCAGATTCGCGGGAACATCGATGCACTGCCAAAGAATTCGGTCATTATTTTAGACAATCAGAAAGCGCTTGAAGCTGTTTCTGATGATAATTTTTGGATAAATATCACCGATGAAAGATTTGAATATTTGCGAATGCATATAAGCCCGCTTATGCGCGCTTTGTCCGATGCGGATTTTAAGGCGATGCGCTTTGTATTGGATGGAATTGAAGCGCAGACTGCAAAACTTGCTGGAGATGAAGAACGTTACGACATTCTTAAGGAAACCATTATCGAAAAGGTAAGCGAATTACCGCTTACGGTTAATGTGGTCGAGAAACAGCGGGACTGGATCGAAAAAGTCCAGTCAAACCATTTTTGGATAACCGCGACAGATGACGACCTTGACGAGATGATAGAGCGTTTAGCTCCGTTTATGAAATTCCGCCAGAAGCAGAGAACGCCGGAGAAAAAGTTGAATATTCAGGATCTTTTGACTGTAAAAGAAACCATTGAGTTCGGGCCTCAGCATGAAAGCATGAGCGTGGATAAATACAGGAGGAAAGTCGAAGATTTTATCAGGGAGCTTGTAAAAACGAATCCTGTGCTTCAGAAGATTTCACGTGGTGAGGATGTTACGGATGAAGAAGTTGAGGAACTCGCGGATATTTTAAAAGAGCATTATCCGCATATAACTGAATATATTTTGAGAGAGATTTACGATAATAAGAGCGCTAAGTTTGTTCAGTTCATCAAGCATATTTTAGGCATTGAGGAAATCGCGACTTTCAACGAAACAGTTTCAACCCTGTTCGATGAATTCTTAAAAGAACACAATAATTTCGGGGAGAAACAAATACAGTTTATTATGACGCTAAAAACGTTTGTCCTTCAGCGCGGTAGTGTGGCAAAGCGGGATTTGATCAATGTGCCGTTTACACAACTTCATCCGGAAGGGATAAGGGGTATTTTTAAGCCGGAAGAAATTGATGAGATTTTAGGATTAACTCAGAAAATAGCGTCTTGAGTAAAAATATAATTGCGTGACATGCGGTTGTTCTTTCTCTGTTTCAATAGGTTTGGCTTGGGCGATTAGTTTAATTGCTAATCTACTGAAAAAGGGGGCTGATATGATGCTTTCCTTAGGTGTAATGGACGGGGATGCTCTCGCGCGGGGACAGGTTTGTCTTTGTCTTCGTATCGTTGCAAACTAGAATATTGAAACATGAAGAATGGTCGCTTCACGGTAGAGAGCGTGAGGGGATTCAATTCCCCCTCCCCGCACTATCAATAAATAGGAGTATTTATGCTGACACCAAAAATGAAATCATTAATCAACCAGCTCTGGAATAGTTTCTGGAGTGGTGGTATCGCCAATCCATTAACTGCGATTGAGCAAATATCGTATCTTTTATTTATGCGCCGTTTAGATGAAGTTGATTCTAAGCTCAAAAAAGACGCCGAATGGACAGGTGAAAAATACACATCAGTATTTAAGGGCAAGTTTACCTCGCCGTTATCAAAAGAAGAATTGGATAAAGGCACGTTACGGTGGAGCCATTTTAAACAGCTTGAAGGCGGTGAAATGCTCACTCATGTTCAGACAAATGTTTTCTTCTTTATCAAGCAGATCAACGGTGAAAACAGTGTTTTTGCCAAATACATGGCCGATGCGGTTTTTATTATTCCGAAGCCGTCACTTCTTGTGGAAGCAGTCAGCATTATTGACGCGCTTTATGATGAGATTGAGAAACAAACACAAGCTGGCCAGACTTTCCACGATACGCAGGGTGATATGTACGAATTCTTGCTTTCTGAAATTTCCTCATCGGGCAAAAACGGACAATTCCGCACGCCACGGCATATTATTAAATTGATGTGTGAGCTGGTCGCTCCGAAACTGGGAGAAACTATCGGGGATCCAGCTTGCGGAACAGGTGGGTTTTTGCTCGGAGCCTATCAGTATATTCTGACTACCCACACAAGCAAAGGGCAATTGACAAAAGACGAAGATGGCTTTGAACGAGGATTCGGTGATAAGTTAACAGACGAGCGATTATGGACAGCACTTAGGGAAAAGACATTCAACGGATACGACTTTGATACCACGATGGTGCGTATCGGATTAATGAACCTTATGCTTCATGGGATAACCCATCCGAACATTGAGCGTGTTGATACCCTTTCAAAGAAATACAACGAAGACGATCAGTATGATGTGATCCTCGCCAATCCGCCGTTTAAAGGCAGTATTGATAAAGGTGATATTAACGAAAACCTTTCGCTTAAAACAACAAAGACAGAACTTCTTTTTGTAAACAGGCTAATCAATTCTTTGAAGATCGGCGGACGCGCGGCTGTTATTGTTCCTGACGGAGTGCTTTTCGGATCATCAACAGCTCATAGAGATTTGCGCAAGATGTTAATTGACGGATGCGAGCTTCAGGGCGTTGTGTCCATGCCTTCGGGAGTGTTTAAACCGTATGCTGGTGTTAGCACGGCGATTCTTGTGTTTGTTAAAGGCGGGACAACCGAGCGGGTTTGGTTCTATGACATGCAGGCAGACGGTTATTCGCTGGATGACAAGCGGGATCGAATAGACAGCAACGATCTTCCGGATATTGTGAAGGCGTGGAAAACGCGAAGCAAAAACCCCAACGATGACAGAAAAGCCAAGCACTTCTTTGTGCCGGTTAAAGAAATTATCGACAACAAATACGATCTCAGCATTAATCGCTATAAGGAAATCGAATATACACCGCCGAAATACGATAAACCGGAAGTGATTTTAGATAAGATTCAAAAAATGGAAGATGAAATTAATGAAAAGATAAAGTGTTTGAAGGGGTTGCGTTAATGTCATTTGATTTAGATATTTTTAGCAGTAGAGAAAAGGCTCTTTTTGTTTGGTTTTTTCTATTCATGCTGTGGGCTATTCCGCAAAGAAATATAAGAAAGTCATTGTGGGCTGTTGTAAAAGCATTATTTCAGAAAAAAATATTTGCCGTGATTGTGGCTATGTTTGTATACGCTTCACTG
>JAHJGZ010000007.1 GCA_018823795.1 Candidatus Omnitrophota bacterium | reverse complement strand
TCATTTTTCAAATTTTTAAATAGGGAGAATGTTATTAGTTCGAATCCGGCAGTAAGTGTGTCTACGCCAAAACGTGAACGAAAATTGCCACTTTTTCTTGATCAAGCCGAAGTGGTGAGTTTACTCGATGCGCCGGCAGGGGATTCTGAGATCGAACGAAGAGATAAAGCGATTATGGAACTTTTGTATAGCTCCGGTATTCGGGTAAGTGAATTGCAAGATATTAATACAGAGGACATTGATTTTTTTGGTGGATTGCTTAAGGTACGCGGAAAAGGAAAGAAAGAGCGCATTGTCCCTTTTGGTTCTATGGCGGTGAAAGCAATTGAACAGTATTTAGAAAAACGCGAAGTCCAGCAAACGGGAAATAAACACGCATTGTTTTTAAACAAAAGTGGTACACGATTGACCGATCGGAGCATTCGCCGTGTTATCTTAAAATATGCACAACGTATTGCCCTTAAAAAACGGGTTTCACCACATACGTTACGGCATAGTTTTGCAACACATCTCCTGGATAGAGGGGCAGATTTAAGAAGTGTCCAAGAGTTGCTCGGGCATGAAAATTTGTCAACAACGCAGATTTATACTCATATAACGACGAAACGGTTAAAGGAAGTGTATGACCAAGCGCATCCACGGGCATAACGTGCGATGAACAGAGCAGAGGGCATGATGTTTTTACTGTATGATGTAATATTTATTGTTTTCATGATATTTTATTTACCGATTTTTTTTGTTAAGCTTCAACAGGCTGAAAATAAAAAACGATTGTTGCTTGATCGATTTGGTTTTTTTTCTACTCAGTTTAAAGAGAAGGTATCTCAGAAAAAAATTATTTGGATTCATGCAGTCAGTGTCGGCGAAGTTTTAGCGGCACAAAATTTTTTGCAACAGCTCTCGAATGCAGTTTCAGGCTATCAAATTGTATTTTCAACAGTGACACCAACCGGTAACCGTATCGCAAAAAAGATAATAGAAAATAAAGCAGAGGTTTTTTATTTACCTTTGGATGTCAGCTGGATTACTAATAGGGTAGTGCGATTCCTAAAACCGCAGCTTATTATTTTAATGGAAACAGAACTATGGCCGAATCTTATCCTTTCGGCTAAGAAATATGGTGCTAAAGTTGCAATTGTGAATGGGAGGGTGTCCCCGAAGTCATTTCGCAGTTATTACCGGGTAAAAAGATTACTCCGTTTAGTTTTTAGAAAGATAGATCTTTGCCTTATGCAAACTGAGCGTTATGCAAAACGTTTAAAAAGAATTGGAGTACCAGACAATAAAATTAGAGTAACGGGTAATATGAAATTTGATAATGTTACTGTTAAACCCGATACGGGAGAACATTCTGAGAAAGAAAAAGTACGGCGTGGGTTCCAACGACAGGATAAAATTCTCATTGCTGCAAGTACCCATCGTGGTGAAGAAGTATTTCTGTGTGATATGTATCGTAGACTAAAGCAATCGTATCCCGAACTTAAGCTTTTAATAGTTCCTCGCCATATTGAACGGGTGAATGAAATTCTTGGTATTTTTAACAATGCTGACTTGTCGTTTAATGTAGCAGATACATCAGCCATTTCACCGGAATTAGTAAACAAAAAGAAGGATACCAATTTTGACGTTTACCTGCTTAACACTATTGGTGAACTTCGTACGATTTATTCCATAGGGGATATTGTTTTTATGGGAGGCAGTTTAATTAAACACGGCGGACAAAATCCCTTGGAAGCGATTGTGTTTAAAAAGCCGATTGTGACTGGTAAGCATATTTTTAATTTTGCTGATATTTATGAAACGCTTTTCGAATTGGATGCTATTATAAAAGTTTCTTCCCCTGACAAGTATGTTCAGGCGATTGAAGGTCTTTTAGGTGATCAAAAACGAACACAGGCAATGGCTGATAGGGCATATGCATGGCTTCAGGAGATGAAAGGGGCTAGTACAAGGAATAGTAATCATATTATACAAATGCTATCTGTGATGCAGAAAGGAAATTCATAACGTGATTGTCGGTATTGTGCTTTGTATTTTTTTTATTGTTTTAATTCTCATTGTGTGGAACAAAATTCCTCGTTCTATCGTTGCCATGGTTGGAGCATTATTGCTTGTGTTGATTGGTGAATACTCACATTTTCTTACACAAGAAGAAGCGTTACAGGCAATTGATTTTAATACTATTGGTCTTTTAATGGGAATGATGATATTAGTAGCGATTATTAAGAAAACGGGGTTCTTAACCTATATTGCGATTAAAAGTGCTAAAGCGTCACAAGGGAATCTTTTTTCACTGATGATTATCTTGGGATTTGCTACTGCGTTTCTTTCTATGTTGATTGATAATGTAACAACGTTGGTCATCATAGGACCAACGACAATTTTGATTGCGGACATTTTGGGTGTTTCAGCAATCCCCTTTCTTATTACAGAAGTAATTTTTTCAAATATCGGTGGAGTCGGAACGTTAATCGGTGACCCGCCAAATATTATGATTGCATCAGCAGCAGGATTTACTTTTAATGATTTTTTAGTACACCTCTTTCCTCTTGTCATCATAGTTCTTATTATATTGACTTTTTTTATCAAGATTATCTTTCGGCGAGAGTTAAAAATGAGCGGAGATAATTTTGAGGCAGTCCTTGCTATGGATGAAAGGAAGGCTATTAGTGATCACAAAGGGGTTCGAGGTTCCCTTTTTTCATTAGGGGTGGTATTAGTTATGCTTATTTTCCCTACATTTTTTCCATTTGAGCCGGCATTTATTGCTCTTTTTGGAGGAAGTTTAGCGCTTATCTTAGTACGTCCTGACCCTGACGAAGTCTTTCGTGATGTTGAATGGGATATCTTGTTTTTCTTTGCTGCGCTTTTTGTTCTCGTACGAGCAGTTGAACAAACAGGACTCTTTATTGTCATTACGGAAGGGATTACTCATTTAGCAAAGATGCATTTTTCATGGTGTGCTGTATTATTGATGTGGTGTGCATCATTCTTTTCTACTTTTATTGGCAGTATTGCCTTTACTGCAGCCGCTATTCCGGTTATTAAAGAAGTTCCGCTTCTTCCTGAACAGACTGAGACACTATGGTGGGCTCTTGCAGTCGGTGCTGGATTTGGCGGTAATGCGCTCCCGATTAGTTCGGCAGCTGGTGTGGTATGTATTTCGATTTTAAAGCGTTCGGAACGCCCATTATCTATGAAGACATGGATTAAGACCGCATCGGTTTTAACACTTATTTCATTAGTGATAGCAACACTTATTTTCTTACTTTTTGGGCGAATATTCTTTTAATGGTGATCACGATGAGACAATATTTCCTTAACGTAGTAACGCATAAGAGAAATGGCATAGATGCAAAAGTGCTTCGGATGTTGCTTCTTGTGGGGAGTTATTGCTATCGTGTTTTGCTTTATATTGTAAGAGAAGTGAGTACAGGGAATAAAAAAAAGTTACCACATCCGGTGATCAGTGTTGGCAATATTACGTGGGGTGGGACCGGCAAGACGCCTCTTATTGGGCTTTTAATAGAACAGTTAAATAAACAAGGGAAAAAAATTGCCGTTTTAATGCGTGGTTACGGCAATGACGAAGATGTGTTGTTGCGAACGCAGTATCCGCATGTTGCGGTTATTTGTGGAAAAAAGAGGTATAAAAATGCAATGGCACATCTGGCAGTGAACAAGACGGATATTTTTCTTCTTGATGATGGATTTCAGCAATGGGAGCTCTGTCGTGATTTTGATATAGTAACAGTGAATTGTCTTGATCCGTGGGGGAATGGGCATCTTATTCCTCGGGGGAGTTTACGTGAACCAATATCTACGTTGCAAAGAGCACATTGTGTTATTCTGACCAATGCTTCTTTGGTTTCCGAAGAGATGAGGACGAAGATCAAAAATTGCTTAAAAGATTTTATTGCTGAAGAAAACATTCTTGAGGGAGTCCATAAGCCTCTTTACTTTTATAAGGCTAGTACACCGCAAGAAACAATTCCTCTTGAAACATTTCAGGGGAAGAAAGCGCTGGTATTCTCCGGCATTGGTTCGCCGACGTCATTGAAGCTCTCCTTAGAGAAGCTTGGGGTTACTATAGTACAATATTTTACGTTTGATGATCATCACGTCTATAGTTCTGATGATTTTTTAGCCATACAGGATGAAAAAAAGACCGATTCTTCTTTGGCTATTATTACGACTGAAAAAGATTTTATGAGAGATCAATTACGAATGAAAAAGGAACTTAATCCGTATATTTTAAAAATAACTTTTGAATTACAGGACATGTATGGGACATTTTCTCGTCGATTGGATAGGATATTGGGCAGTTAGATTGCTCGCCTGTTGTATTAATGCGCTGCCGTTTCAATGGGCATTAGCCGTGGGACGTTTTCTCGGAGCGGTGTTTTATTATTGCCATAAACGAAAGCGAGTAGCGTATGTTAATCTTAAAGCCGCTTTTGGTACTCAATACACGCCGCGAGAGTTAAAGAGAATAGCACGACGTACGTATGTGCATATTGCACAAATAGCGGTTGAAATGTTTCGTTTCCCTTATCTTGATGAAGCATACGTTGATACATACGTACAAATGGATGGCATGGAAAGAATTCCCCAGGCATTAAAAAAAGGGAAGGGGCTTATGTTTTTGACAGGGCATTTTGGAAACTGGGAATTAATGGGGATCGCCTCAGCCATTAGGGGTTTTCCGATGAAAATTTTAGCTCGTGAACAAAAACATTCACGCCTTAATGGTTTTTTAAACAGACTTCGATCAACACATGATAATGAAGTTATTGGCAAGGGAATGGCAGTGCGGGAGATTATGCAAGCATTGCGTCATAATGAAATTGTTGCGTTTGCGAGCGACCAATCGGGTGGGCCGGATGGTGTTTATGTTGATCTTTTTGACCGTAAAACGTCAACGCCACCGGGAGTCATTAGTATTGCACAACGGACGGGATGTGTTGTACTTCCTGCATTTATCGTACGAAAACAGAAAGGTCGTCAGCATGTGTGTGTCCATGAACCACTCGAAATACCGGCGACGGGCAATGCAAAAGAAGATGTCAAGGTAGGATTGCGGAATTACCTCCAGTTATTAGAACAGTATGTTCGAAAATATCCTGATCAGTGGCTCTGGGGACACAAGCGATGGAAATACACATTGAATAGATCTGTTGTTTTTTTGACCGACGATAAAGCAGGACATCGTTCACAAGTTCAGGCTCTGTTAGAGTTATTTGAGGACGTTGCACAAGAAAAAGGATTACAGCTTACGACAGAAATATGTACGGTACGATATAAAAGCGAGATTCATCGTATGTTTCTTTTTGTCATTGCATTTTTATGTGGTCGATGGATGCAAGGATACATTCCCTTCCTCAGATTTTTTCTTCTTCCCGAATCATATGAAAAGGTGCGTACCGCATATGCCGATGTGGTTGTTTCGTGTGGCGCCAGCGCAGTTCCACTTAACATACTTTTGAAACATGAAAATGGAGCAAAAAATATTGCGATTATGAAACCGCCCTTTCCGTATAATCATTGTAATTTTGACCTTATGCTTATACCTCAACACGATTATTGTCCGGTAAAGAGAAAAAATATTATTAAGCTTACAGTGGCACTCAGTCCTACTGATACAGATAAACTGAAGAGTGAGGGGAAAAAGTTGAAAGAAAAATTAATGCTTTCAAATAATAACATAATGAGTGTATTAGTGGGTGGCGATACAAAAGACTATGTGTATGATGTGAATATGGTTGAGAAAACCATTGATGAATTAATTCGTTTAACGAGAGAGCGCAATGGTTTTTTACTCGTGACGACATCACGACGTACCCGGCCGGATATCATTCATCTCGTTAAAGAAAAACTTTTTCAAGAAGATTGTTGTAAACTTTTAGTAATTCCGACTGAAAACAATATTGAAAACATCGTCTATGGTATGATTGATGTTGCGCGCATCATTATTGTTACAGAAGATAGTGTTTCAATGATTTCAGAAAGCGTCCAGTCAGGAAAACCGGTAATCGTCATAAAAATGGCAAAAAAGGGAATTTCAAAAAAACATGTGCGTTTTCAGAATAATTTAATTGACGAAAAGCTTATTACCGTCAATACGTATGAAAATATCAGTAACTCATTCCGTGTAATGATGAAACGGCGCGGAGAAAAGCAACCGTACAGTGATGAAAAAGACATTATTAGTAATGCGTTGAGGAATTTAATATGAACGTATTGCAGATCCTTCCTCAGCTTAATTATGGCGGCGTCGAAGTGGGAACGGTAGATCTTGCGCAGGCGCTCATCGAAAGAGGGCATAAAGCATGTGTCATTTCAGCGGGGGGAGAATTGGTTGGGCGGTTGATTAAGATGGGGGTGCAACACTATGAACTTCCGGTACATGCTAAATCGCTTAAAACACTTGCCATGATTCAAAAAGTACGGGCGATTATCGTAAAAGAAGGAATTGATATCGTTCATGCGCGGAGTCGTATTCCTGCTTGGATCGCGTACTTTGCTATCCGTAATACCGATGCAAAATTTGTTACCACCTGTCATGGGTATTATTCAAAACATTTGTTATCGACTATCATGGGATGGGGAGAGAAGGTAATTGTTATTTCACGCGCTATTGGGCGTCATATGATAGATGATTTTGGCGTTCTTCCCGAGAGAATCACCTTAATACATCGTGGTATTGACCTGTCAAAGTATTCGTTTGATAAAGCAAAATATGACGCTGGATGGCTTAGAGGAAAAGAAAAAATAATCATTGCAAATATTGGCCGCCTCACACCGATTAAGGGACATGAATATTTCATCAAAGCGATTCATTTAGTATCACATCATTTCCCTCAGATAGAGGCGTGGATTGTTGGGGGAGCATCAAAACGGCACACGAAGTATGTGGACAGACTGAAGATATTAGTAGACAAGTTGGGAATGAATACAGTGGTTAAATTTGTCGGTGTTGAAAAAAATATTCCTGAGCTACTTAAAAAAGTTGATCTTCTTGTCCTTTCTACGACTTATCCAGAAGGGTTTGGTCGCGTTATCATTGAAGCGGGAGCAAGCGGTGTTGCCGTTGTTGCTACTAAAGTGGGGGGTGTTACCGATATTGTTGATGATGGTAAACATGGTCTTTTAGTCCCTCCTCGTGATGAAATAAAAATGAGCAATGCTATTGTACACATGTTACAACATCATACGTTAACACGTACGTGTGTATTAAACTTAAGGAAAAAAGTGGAAAGTGTTTTTACGGTGAAAACGATGATTGATAACACCCTGAGGGTGTATGGAGATGTCCGGCACCAACGACGCATTTTAGTTATTAAACTAGGTGCATTCGGTGATATTGTTTTAGCAATCCCCAGTTTACGGATGATACGGAAAAAATTCCCCAAAGCATATATTGCGGTGTTAATAGACGCTGATTTTATTCTCTGCCTTGAAAATTGTCCTTATATCGATGAGATTATTCCCTTTAAAAGAAAAGACAAAAAGAGACAATTTATTCAAATGAAAAATCTTATTAAGAAACTAAGACGCTATTCATTTGATATCTCCGTTGATTTTCAGAATAATAAAAAAACACATCTTATTGCTTTTTTGGCAGGAATTTCTTCTCGGTATGGATATAAGCGTGATATGTTCGGCAGCTTATTGACGCATAGAGTCGGTTCTTTTTCTGATCCTTTGCCACCGGTCCAGCACCAGTTTCGCGTGCTCAGTCTTCTTGGTGTTTCGCAGTATGATGAACGATTAGAATTATGGCCACAGAAAGAAGATTTACACTATATTGATACTATTTTTAGTGGAGCATGGATAAGTCAAAAACAAAAAAAAGTAGGCTTGATTCTTGGTGCCAGCAAGCGGTGGTATACGAAACGGTGGCCGACAGAAAATTTTGTTATTCTTTCTCGCCGGCTCATTGAAGAGCTCGGATGCCGTGTTGTTCTTATTGGTGATTTGAATTCAAAGAAAGAACGTGATCTTTTTTTTACGACGCGAAACAATGAGGTGCTTGATATGATCGGCAGTACTACTATTACGCAACTGGTAGCACTTATTGCAAAACTTGATTGCATCGTATGTGGAGATACTGCACCGTTACACATTGCAAGTGCGATGAAGACAAAAATAGTCGCATTATTTGGACCAACGGATCCGCGAAGGCATATGCCACCGGGCACAAATCATAAAGTATTACGAAGAAATTTGGCGTGTGCTCCTTGTTATAAAGAACAGTGTTCTTGTGAGTATAGATGCATGCGAGAAATTAATGTAGAGGATGTTTTTCAAGCGGTGAAAGGACAGTTAGGGTTATGAAGATATTATTTCTTACAACACATTTAAACGTTGGTGGCGTAAGTACGTATGTAACAACACTCGCAAAACATTTAAAACAAAAAGGGGTCGAAGTAGTCTGTGCTTCTGCTGGAGGTACGCTTTTATCTGAATTAGATCGAAATGGTATTAAGCATTATACTATTCCGATACAGACAAAGAATGAACTGCATATAAAGCTTTTATTCGCTTTTTTTAAAATTTTAGAGATCATTGATAAAGAAGGCATTACCCATCTCCATGCTCATACACGGGTTGCTCAAGTTCTCGGAGCAGTACTGAAGAAGATCCGCAATATAGAATTTATTACTACCTGCCATGGTTTTTTTAAAAGGCGACTTTTTCGTAAAATATTTCCTGCATGGGGAGATAAAATCATTGCTATCAGTGATCCGGTGCGTGAACATTTAGTAAATGATTTCAAAGTATCAAAGTCAAAAATTTCTTTAGTCTACAATGGCGTTGAACCTGAAAAGTTTGAAGTGAATTTATCAAGCTTTGATAAAGAAGAATTAAGGCGGTATTACAACGTTGGTGAAGAAGGATTAATTGTGGGCGGTATTTCACGTCTTGAAAAAATTAAAGGATATCAAAGTCTTATTCGATGTATCCCGCAAGTACTTGCGCAACATCCGAAGATAAAGTTCGTTTTAATTGGTGAAGGGAAGTATAAAGCAAAGTTAATGAAGTTGGCTCGAAAACTAGATATAGAAGATAAACTTGTTTTTACCGGAAAGGTTGAAGATGTCGATGTTGTTTTAGAGCTTATCGATATTTTCGTTCTTCCTTCTGTTTCAAGTGAAGGATTCGGCCTTGCGGTATTAGAGGCAATGGCAGCAGGGAAGCCGATCATTGTTTCAAATTTAGGAGGAGTGTATGCACTGGTAAAAGAGGGGGTCAATGGTTGGCTCCTCCCACCAGGTGATATTTCTGCTTTAGCAACAGCTATTAATAGGTTAATCGAAGATCCGACGCTTCTTAAATCCATGGGCGAAAATAGTCGTCAAATTGCTCGTGAAGTTTTTTCAATTGAAAAGATGACTGAGAGTATCATCAATGTGTACAAAGAACTTGAGGTCGAGAGGGAGAACAAAAATAAACAATGAAGCAAGAACGGATACTGGTGTTCACTAAAAATTGGCTTGGTGATGTTATTTTTGAAGAACCTTTTATTCGTGCACTCAAGAGAAAATGGGAAAGCGCCTATATTATTTGTGTTACTAATTACCGTTGTCGGGATATTTTAACGGCAAACCCTTATGTTGATGAAGTGATCGGTTTTGACGACCGAAAAAAAGATAAAGGAATTATTGCAGCACTCAGATTAATTAAATTACTCAAAGAAAAAAAAATCACTAAGGCGTTTATTTTACATCGTTCATTTTCACGAGCATTGATCGTGTGGCTTGCTTCTATTCCAGAACGGTTTGGGTATAATACAAAGCAACGAGGTTTTTTACTTACACAGCCCATTCAAGAGCCCACACAAAAGATGCACCGTGTTGATTATTTTTTACATATCTTAAAAGAGACACTGCTGTTTATTGAAGATTCACTGGCGTATGCATACTCATTGTATTATGACACGGGCGATGAACGATTTGTGGAATCGTTATTGGCATCACATGAAGTTACACCACATTCATTCATTGCAATACATCCCGGCGGAAATTGGGATAAAAAACGATGGCCAACAGCATATTTTATCGAATTAATAAACAAACTTAATGAGCACTATGATGTCCCCTGTCTTATTACCGGGACGAGTGATGACGATGCTTTAGCGAAACAGATTATTGCTGGAATAAAGGGAAAAAAACCGATTTCATTATGTGGTAAAACAAATATTATACAACTCGGCGCTCTTTTTCACTTCGCACAGTTTGTCATTTCAGCTGATAGTGGTCCGCTCCATATAGCGAGTGGTGTTGGCACACCGGTCGTTGCTCTTTTTGGTCCTACTGATGCTGTCATAACCGGTCCTCGCGGAAATGGTATCTATTTTGTTCTTCAAAATCTACCAGAGCAATGCGATATCCCGTGTTTTCAGGAAAGATGTTCTACCAGTGAATGTATGAAACGTATAAAAGCCGATGACGTTTTAAATTGTATTAAAAAAAATACATTGGTTAAAGCTTTATGACAGTACATAAAAAATCGTACCATAAGATATTGGTTATTACCTTAAGTAATCTTGGTGATGTTGTACTCACCATTCCTATTATTGTATCATTGCGAAAAGCTTTTCCCGACGCTGAAATACAGGTAGTCGTGGGGGAGAAGGCATTTGATTTACTCCACGGAAACCCAGCCTTACAAAAAGTCATTTGCTACAGAAAAGAAAGTTCATTGTGGTAAAAATTAAAGTTTGTTCTTATGTTACGTGCTGAAAAGTTTGATCTTGTTCTGGATTTTAAAGATACATTATTGCCGTACCTATTAGGAAAACCAAGTAATAACTGGTGGCTTAACCGACAGGCTCGTAAGATACCATCGCGATATGAACGATATCAACATATTATTAAACTACTTCATTTGCCTACCGTTGATTTCTCGTATTTACCATTATATGTAAGAGAGGATAATGATCGTTTAATGCGGAAGCTACATTCAAAAGGATTATTTAATGTGCAGAATATTTTACTTATATCACCGGGAGCGCGTTTTTTAATGAAACGATGGCCAGCACGGTATTTTGCAGCGTTGATAAGTTCAATTGTAAAAAAAGAAGAAATGGCAGTGATCCTTGTGGGAGATGATTTTGATTGCGCTGCAGCGCATGAAATAGAGCCGTTGCTTACGAATATGGATGTTATTAATCTTTGTGGAAAAATCACTCAGAAAGAATTGGCGATACTTGTCGAACGAGCACGTCTTGTCATTTCGAATGATAGTGCGACTATGCATTTTGCCAGTTTTTACAAAAGACCTGTTGTTGGCATTTTTGGGCCAACGAATGTTGCGAAATATGGTAGTTCTCTGCCGACTGCACGTATTGCACGGTTAGATCTTCACTGTATACCCTGTGAAGAAAGTATTTGTAAATATAAACGTGAATGTCTTGAAAAACTTACCCCGGAAAAAGTACTACCGCTTGCATTAGAATTACTGCAAAAAACGATATGAAGCCTATACATCTGAAATCGATACACAAGATATTGGTGACGAGAACCGATCGCATTGGTGATGTCATATTAAGCACGCCGATATGCAAGGTTTTAAAAGAGGTGTTCCCAAAAGCATCGATTAGCATGCTTGTTCTTCCCGCTACCTATGAGATCATTGAAGGCAATCCTTATGTAGAGAACATTATTATTTATGATAAAAGGGGGAAGCATAAATGCTTTTGGAAGACGGTACAGTTTGCGCTTCATCTTCGTAAAGAAAAAATCGATATTGCAATTCATTTACATCCCACAAACCGTGTCCACATGATATCATTTTTTGCTGGTATTCCCATACGTATTGGGTACAAGAAGAAGTGTCATTTTCTTCTTACGCATTCGATTGAGGAAAAAAAGGCAGCGGGGGCGAAACACGAAGCGGAATATAATTTTGATCTTGTAAAATTGTTGGGTATTGAACCCCCACGGGAAATAAAGCCTTTATTTTTTATTGATCAGAAAGATGAAAAAGCTTTAGATATCGTATTGAATACTTTACCGGTTGCCTTATCGTCTTTTGTTGTTTTATTTCCCGGTGCGAGTTGTCGCTCAAAAATGTGGCCACCTGAGCGTTTTGCACAACTTGCTGATATACTCAATAAAAAATATAAAAAACAGATTGTTATTGTCGGGAGTGAGAATGATAAAAAG
This sequence comes from Candidatus Omnitrophota bacterium, assembly GCA_018823795.1. Taxonomy (GTDB): domain Bacteria; phylum Omnitrophota; class Omnitrophia; order JAHJGZ01; family JAHJGZ01; genus JAHJGZ01. The sequence continues at coordinate 51,736 of JAHJGZ010000007.1, read as the reverse complement.
ACGGTCGAGGAAGTAATGCATTATATGAAAGAAACGGCGGTAAACTTAACAGGAAAAGTATCATTAAAAATGCTGGGGGTATTGTTTAAAAGGTCAAACCTATTGATTTCAAATGATAGTGGCCCTGTTCATATTGCCGCAAGTTTAAATGTTCCTGTTATTTCTTTATTTGGCCGTAGTGACCGCGGTTTAAGTCCAACACGATGGCGGCCATTAGGCCCGCGCAGTTTGTTTATGCATAAAGATGTTGGATGTGCTTCATGCTCTGCGCACAATTGTAAAAAAGGCTTTTTATGTCTCCGGGCAATTAGTGTCGATGACGTGCTATCGGTTATTAAAAAGCATTTTTCCTACCTCCTCTCGTAAAAAAACCCGCCGAAATATTTATAATACCTTTATTTTCAATAGGTTACAGCATTATGTTAATATTGTTTTGTTGACACTGTGTAGGGCTAGTGTTAAAATCTAACTCTATTTTTTAAATAGAGTTAGAAAAAGTAGTATATAAAGAATGTCGAGAAAACATATGAGTATCGTAATTACCGGTGGTGCTGGCTTTATCGGAAGTTGCCTGCTGAAAAAACTTAATATTGCAGGAATAACGGATATTGTTATTGTTGATGAACTTGGCTCAACTGAAAAATGGAAGAACCTCCTTGGGAAGCAGTATGAAGATTACGTAGATAAAGATTTTTTTTTAGACGCACTTTCCAAGGGAACGTTTGATAAAACCATAGATTGCATTATTCATCTTGGTGCGTGTTCGTCAACAACTGAAACAAATGCTGCGTATTTAATGGACAACAATTTTAATTACTCAAAAAAGCTTGCGGAATGGACGATCCGGAATAAAAAACGCTTTTTATATGCAAGTAGTGCCGCAACATATGGGGCAGGGGAAAAGGGATATTCCGACCGGGACACCGTTGCTCCTACGTTAATGCCGTTAAATATGTATGGCTATTCAAAGCATGCGTTTGATTTGTGGGTCCTTAAAAATAATCTTCAAAAGATATTTGTTGGATTTAAGTTTTTTAATATTTTCGGTCCTAATGAGTACCATAAAGAAGACATGCGCAGTATGATTCATAAAGGGTATCAGCACATTAAGCAGAAAGGAACCATCCGCCTGTTTAAATCATATCGTAAAGAATATGGCGATGGAGAGCAAAAACGGGATTTTATGTATGTTCAGGATGCTGTTGACGTTGTAGGGTACTTTTTTAATAACCCCCAAAAAACGGGAATTTATAATGTGGGAACGGGCAAAGCGCATAGCTGGAATGAGCTTGCCTGTGCTATTTTTAAAGCGTTAGACTTGAACCCCTCCATTGAATATTTCGATATGCCACACACATTACGTGAAAAATATCAGTATTTTACAGAGGCTGATATAACAAAATTGCGTCAAGCCGGTTTTTCTTCATCGTTTTTAAAGCTTGAAGATGCAGTAAAAGAGTACGTTGCTCTATTAGAAACAACGCAATATATATAATATACGGTACATTGATGAAAGAAAGAATAACTTTGACAAAGACGAAAAAGAAACAATTAACAGAACTTGTTGAAAAATTTGCACGCGTTAAACTTCTCATTATCGGAGATTTTATTCTTGATCAGTATATTTTTGGGAAGGTGTCACGGATTTCTCCTGAAGCTCCTGTCCCTGTCGTTGATGTTGATGTACGTCGAGAAACGTATGTCCCCGGTGGGGCATTAAATGTGGGAAACAATATTAAGGAATTAGGTGCAACAGTATTTCCCTGTGGTGCTATTGGCAGGGATCTGTATGGTAGAATGTTTCTCAAACGTGTTAAAAGTGAAGGAATAGATAGTAGCGGGATTATTATCGATAACGAGCGTCCAACAACATTAAAAACGCGTGTTATTGCTCATTCACAGCAGGTTGTTCGTATTGACCGCGAAAGCAGAGAAGACATTTCACATAACGAGAGACGGAAGGTAATAGATTTTTGTCGGAAGAAAGTCAAAGATGTTGATGGTATTATTATTGAAGATTACGGCAAGGGGGTCATTTCTCCTGAATTGCTTAAAGAAATTTCTATTCTTGCTAAACGTTACAATAAATTTATTGCTGTTGACCCGAAAGAAAAGCATTTTCAATATTATAAAAACGTTACTATTATTACGCCAAATAAAAAAGAGGCATATTGTGCTGTCGGCGTTTCGCTTGAAGATAAACAGGTGACGATCGAGGATGTGGGTAAGAGGATTCTTAAAAAAATTGGGTGTCAAGCAGTACTCATAACACTTGGTGAAGAAGGGATGGCTCTTTTTGAGGGAAAAGGAAAAATATCAAAAATACCGACAGCGGCACAAGAAGTATTTGACGTATCGGGTGCGGGAGATACCGTTATTGCTGTTCTATCCTTAGCGCTTGGTGCCGGAGCAAATTTTCAAGATGCAGCACTAATTGCCAATTGTGCAGCGGGAATTGTAGTGGGAAAAGTAGGAGCTGCAGCAATAACAAAAGAAGAGCTCGTTTCATCAATTAATACATAAGGTGAGGTGGTAAATCATGAAAGCACTCGGAGTTATACCAGCACGTTTATATTCGACACGCTTACCTGAGAAGTTAATTCGAAAGGTATGTGATAAGTATATTTTAGAATTGGTATGGGAGAATGCGCGAGCTGCACGTAAATTATCCAAAGTGGTTATTGCGACGGACCATGAGCGCATAAAAGATATTGCAACCAGTTTTGGAGCAGACGTGGTTATGACCCATCCGTCCCATCAAAGTGGAACAGATCGCGTGGTTGAAGTTGCACGGAAATATAAATTCCCCATTATTGTTAATATTCAGGGGGATGAACCGCTCATGAAACCCGCATCAATTGATAAATTAGTGAGCGTTTTTGCAAAAAATAGAACTGTTCAAATGGCAACCCTCTGCTGTAAGAGTTCTGACAAAAGGCAATACCATGATGTCAATGTGGTGAAGGTGGTCAAAAATAAGGATAATAATGCAATTTATTTTTCTCGCTTACCAATACCGTATTTTCAGAAATCAAGAGAAATAGAATTTTTTAAACATTTAGGTATTTATGCATATCGTCGCACGTTTCTTTTAAAAATCCCCCGAATGAAAAAATCATTTTTAGAAGAGACTGAAAGGTTGGAACAACTTCGTATCGTAGAGAATGGCTATGCTATTAAAATGGTTGAAGTTACTCAAGATTCGGTTGGTATCGATACTTTAGATGATTTAAATGAAGTTGAGAAAAGATTGTCACGATGAGACAGGATTTTCTTATATAAATAAGTAGAAATACTATGATACAAAAAATAAAAATTAACAATATTGTTTTTGGCGAGAAAAAGCGTTTTGTTTTTATCGGCGGTCCGTGTGTTATTGAAAATGAAAAAAGTGCTTTACGCCATGCTGAAAAATTAATTCGTTTAAGCACTGACTTGAAGATACCATTCGTGTACAAATCCAGTTTTGATAAAGCCAACCGTAGTTCTCATACTTCTTATCGAGGCCCCGGATTAAAGAAAGGGCTGTCAATATTAAAAAAAATTAAGCAGGAATATAAAATTCCTGTAGTAAGCGATGTCCATTCTGTTGAAGAAGTAACTGTTGCACAAGAGGTATTAGATATTATTCAAATCCCCGCATTTTTATGTCGCCAGACTGATCTGATCTTTGCGGCGGCCAAGACGGGAAAGGTGGTGAACATAAAAAAGGGACAATTTGTATCTCCGTGGGAAGTTATCAATATTATTAAAAAAGTTCTATCACAGGGGAATAAAAAGATTTTAATTACCGAGCGTGGTTTTAGTTTTGGCTATAATAATCTCGTAAATGATTTTCGATCAATTCCAATTATCCGTGCCATGGGATATCCGGTCGTTTTTGATGGAACGCATTCTGTTCAAATGCCGGGTGGATTAGGAAAAATTTCGGGAGGCATGAGGGAGTTTATTCCGATGCTTTCTAAATGTGCAATTGCCGCTGGAGTTGACGCCATTTTTTTAGAAGTGCACGAAGACCCGAGCAAAGCGCTTTGTGATGGCCCCAATACATTGCCGTTAGGGGAAGTAAAAGACCTTTTAACCGTACTGAGTGCAATAAAGAAAGTTATCGAGTGAAGACACACCTTATGGAGTCTGCCGTATAGGCAGTCTCCATAAGGTGTGTGTCTGAACTTGATCCTTGACATTTTGCACATGAAATCAAGAAAAAAAGTCAAGGATTTAATTCGCGCACATCACTTACGTCATTTTATTCCGTAAGTAATGCACTCATTAAAAAGGAAATCATTGTATGGTATGTGAATTGGCTAAGGAAGTACTCACAATAGAAGCTGATGCGATTAGGCGGTTAATCGATGTTATTGATGAAAATTTTGAAAACGCGGTTAATCTGATGTTTCAGTGCTCAGGACGCGTTATTGTTACCGGTATGGGAAAGCCAGGACTCATTGGTCGAAAAATTGCAGCGACATTAGCGTCAACGGGAACACCGAGTTTATTTTTACATCCTGCAGAAGCAATTCATGGTGACTTAGGTATGGTTACAAAAGATGATGTCGTTTTAGCAATTTCACATAGTGGAGAGACAGAGGAAATTGTAAAGCTTCTTAACACTATCAAAAAGATCGGAGCAAAATTAATATCGTTAACCGGTAATAAAAAATCAACATTGGCAAAAAACAGTAATATTGTCCTTCATATATGTATTGACAAGGAAGCATGTCCGTTAGGATTAGCGCCTACTGCTTCTACCACTGCTCAGCTTGCAATGGGGGATGCACTTGCCGTCACTTTGTTAGATAAACGAGGATTTAAAGCGGAAGATTTTGCTTTTTATCATCCGGGTGGTAACTTGGGTAGACAACTGCTTACGGTAGCAGATATTATGCGTAAAGGTGACGCCAATCCGATAGTCAAAGAAAAGGTGACTGTTAAAGAGGCACTTCTCGCTATTACCGGTGCTCGAGCCGGAAGTTGTTCAGTGGTGAATACGAAAGGAGTATTAACGGGTATATTTACTGACGGTGATTTGCGCCGTCATTTTGAAAAAGAAGACGCACAAGATTTATCACGCGAGAAAATATCATTAGTCATGACGGTGAATCCCCGATCTATCCACCAAGACAAACTTGCTGCTGAAGCACTCAATATTCTAAAAGAAAATAAAATAGATGAACTTCCTGTTGTCGATGATGAGGATAAACCTGTTGGCCTGTTAGATGTGCAAGATCTTCTCAGAGCAGGATTTTTGTAAGGGTAGGGTTAAGATACTATTATTATTCTGTAAGTAATTAAGTGCGTATTCACATTCATGGATGAAATCGTTCAATCTCTTGTCAATCATATACAATTCAGTTCGAAAGAACTTTCATTAATAGTGTTGTCAGCATTGCCAATAACTGAACTACGCGGAGCAATCCCTCTTGGTGTTTTATTATTTAAACTCCATCCAATTAAAACATATTTTTTGTGTTGTTTAGGGAATACACTACCCATTTTTCCCCTTTTAATGTTCTTTGGAAAAGTCGAACAGTTATTAAAAAGGTATGAATTTTCCAATACATTTTTGCAATGGTACCTTGCCAAGGTTAAGAAACAAACAAAAGTGATCGAGCGTTTTGAATTATGGGGATTAATGCTTTTTGTAGCAATTCCTCTTCCGATTACCGGAGCATGGACCGGGAGTGTTGCGGCATTTATTCTGGGAATTGACCGGAAAAAATCTTTTATAAGCATTACCTGCGGAGTATTTATTGCCGGAGTTATTGTTACGCTGCTCACCTTAGGAGGACATACATTTTATAGTTTCCTTTAAGTGTAAAACGCTTTATAATAGACTGTAATATAAGATAATTGTTATGTATACGCGATAGCGCTGTATAAAAAATTTAAAAGGACGGACATGGTCGGTAAAAACAGAAAAATATTAATAGTAGATGACGATATTAATATTCGGGAAAGTTTAAAAATTCCTCTCATTCTTCGCGGCTATGAAATATTAGAAGCGAGCAACGGACAGGACGGATTAATGATTGCTCGAAAAGAAAAACCGCTTATTATTTTATTAGATATATTACTTTCAAAACTTGACGGATTCCGCGTTGCACGATTTTTAAAGTTTGATGAGCGGTATAAAGATATTTATATGATAGCAATAACACAACTTGGCCGCCAAGAAACACAAGATGAAGCGCAACGAATGGGATTTAATAGCTTCATGACGAAACCGTTAGATACCGAAGCGGTTATTGAGAAAATCGAGCGAATGGTTGCAGAACATCAGAATTAACGGCATGTCCTTAAAGAGGTATTGGCTACACGTCAATGGTAATAGAAGAACGAGCACTTTTAAAGTTAAACGGATAATACGACTATTGTATCTATTATATTTTTTATCTATAAGGGCACAGGGCAGTGAGTAAGACAATAAGGGAACTATTATGGATATAAATAATTTTCTGAAGGATTCTCTCCTCGAACAAAATTTAGTTGCTACTGACAAGCTTGAAAAAGCTGAACAAATGGTTTCAACCGAGAAGTCATTAGTCGATATTTTGTATGAACAACAAATTGTTGAAGAGGATGTTCTTCTTGATATCCTTACGAAATATAGCGGCATTGTCGGCGTTAACCTGCATTTTTATACTCCGGATGCAGAAGTTGTCGAACTTATGACAATGAATCTTTGCCAGAAGTATCAAGTTTTCCCCCTCTTTAAGATTAAAAACACCCTTATGATGGCAACTGCTAATCCTTCTGACGTTCATGCAATGGATGAAATTAGAGTAAAAACAGGTTATGGTGTTGAACCCATTTTAGCATTGCGCAGAGCTATTGACGATGCCATTAACAAAGCATACGGTGTAAAAGACTCGGTCAGTGATGTCATCGAAACAATAGAGGATGAAGAGGCGGCAAACAAGCTGGATGCGCCAGCAGAATTAATTGAAGCTGCAAGTGATGAGCCGATTGTTAAACTCGTAAATTTATTTATTTCACATGCGATACGAGATAGAGCAAGTGATATCCATATTAATCCTGAGGAAGAGATATTGCGTGTTCGGTATCGTATTGATGGCGCATTACAAGAGGTTGCACAGCCGGCGAAACGACTGCAACCGGCTATTATTTCTCGTTTAAAGATTCTTGCTAACTTGGATATTGCTGAACGACGAATGCCGCAGGATGGAAGAATTGACATGAAAATTGATAATCAGCCGGTTGATATTCGTCTGTCGACCTTTCCTACTGTTCATGGAGAAAATATTGTCATGAGGATCCTAAAAAAAGGGAGTGTCTTAATGGGGCTTGAGGATTTAGGCCTTTCGAAAAAAGGTCTCGAGCAATTTAGTGTGTGGATCAAAAGACCCTATGGTATTATTTTGACAAGCGGTCCCACGGGGAGTGGAAAGACAACCACCCTTTATGCAGCGCTCGGACGAATTAATTCGGTTGATAGAAATATTATGACCTTGGAAGACCCCGTCGAGTATCAAATGCCGTTAATTCGACAGTCACAAATAAATACGAGAACTGGTTTTACCTTTCCGCACGGATTGCGTTGTGTCATGCGACAAGATCCTGATATCATTTTGGTAGGAGAAATTCGTGATTTGGAGACAGCTAATATTGCTGTACAAGCAGGCATGACGGGACATTTGGTTTTTACGACATTGCATACGAATGACGCACCCGCATGCATAAGCCGATTTACTGAGATGGGGGTCGAACATTTTCTTGTTGCTTCAACATTAGTAGGAGCAATAGCGCAACGTTTGGTACGCGTTATTTGTCCCGATTGTAAGGAAGAATATACTCCGTCAAAGGAAATTATTGAAGAATTACGTCTTTTTCATACAGACATGAAATATTATAGAGGAAAAGGATGTCAGCAGTGTCGCAATACAGGATATCATGGTCGCATAGCAATTTTTGAACTGATGGAAGTATCAGCACGCTTGCAAGAAGCGATTACCCATAAGGAAACTCATCTTGAAATACGTAAAATTGCTTTAAAAGAGGGGATGCTATCACTGCGTGATGATGGCGTTGACAAAATTAAAGCGGGTATCACAACACCCGACGAAGTTATAAAGGCCACGAAATATCTTTAGATATAATGGAACATACAGCCGTGACACTACATAATAACATGAGGAGTAACCATATATGAAAACGTATCAGTATAAAGCACGTGATAAAAAAGGAAAACTTAATGAAGGAGTTATACGTGCTGATTCCCCACAAAATGCTGCGCAGCGGTTTAAAGAAATGGGAATGGTATTACTGGTATTGAAAGAACAAAGTACCCGCTTTTCTTTTGCTGATAAATTGTTTTTTCTTAAAGGAGGAGTCAGTATAAAAGATGTGATGCTTTTCACGCGACAAATGTATGCGTTGTGTATCGCAGGGTTGCCGTTAGTAAAGGGGATCAAGTCTTTATCAAATTCAACTAAAAATAAAACAATGAGAGGAATGCTTGAGGACATTCGACGCGATATTGAAAGTGGCTCAAGTTTTTCCGCTACGCTTACAAAGTATCCTAAAGCATTTAATAAAATATATTGTAGTACTATCAAAGCCGGTGAGGCATCTGGTTCGTTGCCTGAAGTTTTAAGCCGGCTTGCTGAGTCGATAGAGAAGGATCAGGAAGTAACAGCGAAGATTAAACAGGCTATGAGTTATCCGGTCATCGTTATTGCGGTCATTATTATAGCGATCCTTGCCATTGGTCTTTTTGTACTCCCTCGTTTTATGACACTCTTCGAAGGATTTAATGTTGAAATTCCTATTTTTACAAAGATTTTAATGCGATCAAGTTATTTTTTGCAACATTATTGGTATTATGTCATCATTGGTATTGTCGTATTTATTTGTACCTTTCGATTTATTACCCGTACTCCCGTAGGAAAATTGTTATGGCATCGCTTTCTTTTGAAGGTATATATTTTTGGCCCTTTGTTCACTAAAATTTTTATGTGTCGTTTTGCTCGTACGATAGGAACGCTGGTCAAAAGCGGTGTTCCTATCGTAGAAACGTTGAATTTAGCAGGGCAAACAGCCGACAATGTTGTTCTTACTAGGGCAATGAACAATGTAAAAGAAAAAGTGCGTGAAGGAAAATCAATAGCAGCGTCTATGAGCGAAGAAACTGTTTTTCCTGACATGATTATACAGATGGTTGCCTCCGGCGAGGAGGCAGGAAGAATTGATGAGTTGATGGAAATGGTAGCTGATTACTATGAGCGAGAATCGGATTATACTATTCATAATTTAACATTGTTGCTCGAACCACTCCTCTTGTTATTTATCGCTGGCATTGTCGTTGTTTTAGCACTCGGAGTATTTTTACCATTATGGAGTATGTCAGGTTCACAGACCGCTCATTAATATAATACAAAAGTTATTATTAAAATGTATAAACGGTAAGGGTGAGGCTATGAAAGCAAAAAAAAGAAGAGGGCATGTAGACGTCGAGCGGGATATGAGACTTCATTCCAGAGGCTTTTCTTTAACGGAATTAATCCTTGTCATTGTCATCTTGGCGATTATTGCAGCAGTTGCTATTCCTAAAATGGGGGAAATTGCTGAGAATGCACGAATTAGTGCGACAGAAAAGGAGATGATGGAGCTCGTGCGGGCGATCATTGGTGATCCTGAAACCGGTTTTCAGGGATATCTTGATGATATAGGATCATTACCAACACAGTTATCAAATTTATATTCCAGTAGTGGTGAATCTCCCTATAACCCTTTTACCAAAACAGGTTGGAATGGCCCGTATATTGACCAGCGCAAGAGGGATATTTTAGGTGATGGTGGTGAGCTTGAATTAGACATCCTGTACGATGCATGGGACCAGCCCTATGTTCCTGATTTTGTTGGCTCTCCGTCAACCATTACAAGCGATGGGCCTGATAAAACTTCTAGTACGGCGGATGATATTGTTGTCAAGGTGGGCGAGTAGTGTGCGTCTTCAAAAAGATATTTATGAATAGTAAAAAAAGAATTTCTAATAATGTCACTACACCTCTCAAAAAGAGTCTTTTGAATAAATTTCTACAAAGACATAAAGCATCAGTAGACAACACCGCAGGATTTTCTTTAACAGAGTTAATTCTGGTAATTGTCATCTTAGCACTTGTCTCAGCGGTTGCTATTCCTAAAATGGGAGAGATTACTAACAATGCACGGCGTAGTGCAACCGAAAAGGAGATGATGGAACTCGTGCGAGCAATTATTGGCGATGCTTCACAAGGGTTTAGAGGATATTATGATGATATGGGAAGATTGCCGGTGGATGGGGCTCCCGGATTGGTAGAATTATATACTCAAGATGCTCAAGCCGATTATGATCCACTGACCCAAACAGGATGGAACGGTCCGTATATTGATGTACGAGAACGAGATGGCAATATTGATATATTGTACGATGCATGGGGCAATGCGTATGTTTATGCTGCGGGTGCTGCAACGATTACGAGTACCGGCGGTGGTGGTGGTAATATTGTCGTCAATATAAAGAATTCGTGAATAACAAAACGTTAATTCGATAGATTTATTTCTTAAACAGTCCTCATGCAGAAGAGAACACACACCATGGTACCACGTGCCGGAAAAAACCAATCGATCATATCACAAAAACATTCCTTTAAAGATCGTTCTTTAACCGGGTTTACCCTTATCGAGTGTGTTATGGTTATGGTAATAATCGGCATCATAGCGAGTGTGCTCATCCCTAAATTTGGGGATTTACAAGAAACCGCGCGGATACAGGCTACAAAGGCAGAAATGGCGGAACTTATTTCTGCTATTGCTGGCAATGTTGATACACAGTTTCATGGGTTTATACCGCACATGTATCGAGTTCCGACCGGATTAAGTGAACTGGTCAATACTCCTGCGGACGGTGCGATAGATCCCGTTTCAGGCACTGGATGGTATGGTCCGTATGTTGATGACAAAGATAATGATAGTAATGGCACCGCTGATTCTTTAGAAGATGCATGGGGAGTTGACTATGGGTATGCAACGACTGATGGTGCAATTACCATTACCAGTACCGGGGGTACTGATGATATTGAAGTATCATTTCAGTATGAAGGAACCGGTGGCTAGTCTCATAAAGAAGAGTGCGTTGCGATGTTTTTTGTTTGAAGTATTATATAAAGATGTTTCAGAGTGGATATTTTTTTAATTGTCTAAATAAAACATGCGAAGAAATCGCTTACAAAGCATACAATCTTTGCAAAACTTTACCCCGTTAGAGTGTGATACGAAAAGCAAAAATGTGAATGCTAAAAAGTGGTCATACTAGTATGAGATGTACAAAATATTTCTTTAAAAATCGTTCTCTAACGGGGTTTACCCCGTTAGAGTATGTCCCTGGCCAAGAAAGTATCCCTACTAAAAAAAACATTCATGATATTATTATAGGTAAAAAATGTATATTTAAAAATCGTTCTCTAATGGGGTTTACCCTTCTTGAAGTTCTTCTTGTTCTCATTATTCTTTCGATTATTGCTATTACGGGGTCTCGCTACGCGGTGTATGCCATTGATGCGCAAAAATATGTCGAGAGTTGCCATACCATGGTTACCATACGACGGGCTCTTATCGGTGATGAGCGGCTTAATAATTTAGGCACGCGGGTCGATTTCGGCTTTGTGGAGCGGTATGGAGTATTTCCTAATCCAGAAAATGGTGATGAGGTTCCTACTGATGGGCATGATGCGGTCACCCCCGCAAATTCTGGGCTAGCAGATTTCCTTCCTCCTGCACCTCAAAAAGAAACAATCGGTGCTGCCAATGTGGCTGACAGCTATAAACAGGATGCCTGGGGAAATGATTTTGTGTATAGTACCACAGAAACTATTACGTTAGGAGGAACCGATTATGATGCAGTTGAGATTAAATGTTTAGGCAGAGATGGTGCAGCGGGTGGGACGACAACGATTTTTTATGGAGACTTTCACATTATCATACGCCAGGATCTCTATACAGAAAATCTTTTGCTTATGAACGTCATGGATGTGAATGGGACAATCCTTCGCGGTTATGCAGGTGCCAATTATGATCATCAGATTTACCAGGTGGATGTTATCGATGTTGATGGTAATACTATCCTTGAGACTGAGGGAGCGAGCGGGTATGAATTATTTTATTCTCATGGTATATTTGCGAATGTTCAAGGAGCGACAGAATATTTTATTCCCTGCGGTTTTTATCGCATAGTAGTGTATCCTACCACTTATTCGTCGTGGCCGGGTGAGAATTCAGCAGGAAAAATAGATCATAGAGATGATTTAATGCGGGGGAATAGTTCTCTTTCTCAATGGGTTCCCATATATCCAAAAAGTCCAAAAGTTCCCAATTATATTGAATTTCGGTTGCCCGGTGTTGTCGATGTTAAGGAATTATAAAAAAAAGATACACGCAATTTATAAACAATAAAAAATATAAAAAGATCCATGAAACAGCTGATGAAGAAAAAAGTTTTTTCCTTAACGGGGTTCACCCCGTTAGAGTGTAATCTCCCTCAAAAGAATATCTATGCTAAAAAAGATATTCACGATGTTATTGTCGGTAAGAAATATTTATTAAAAGGTCGTTCTCTAACGGGGTTCACCCTTATAGAATTTATTTTAGTCCTTGTTATTATTGGTATTGTTGGTGCGGTCGGTATCCGGGGTATGGGGGATAGTGTTGAAGTATCCAAGTATAAAGCAACAGTAAAAGAAATGAAACAGATAAAGAAAGCTTTGGTCGGCGATGAGAATGCGGTTGAAGGAAAACAGCGGGTAGATTTTGGCTATGTGGGAGATAATGGTTCTTGGCCGGCTGCATTAAGTAATATTTCAAGTTATTTTCGTGCAAATACTGACTATGATAAAGATGCATGGGGAAGGGATTATGTGTATGCTGATGCAGCTGGCCTGATTACGGTGACCAGTCGTGGGCGGGATGGCCTTGATGGTGCAGCGAGCGGTGATCCTTTCGATGAAGATATCGTCCTTACCATTAATAAGTTGTTATATACAAACAACATTGTAAGGATTATGGTATACGATATAAAAGGAAACCTTTTGCGGGGGAATGATACTCAATCGAATTACCAGATAACCTCGGTAACGTTGTCTGGTGGGGCTGCAGCATATAGTGCGGGTATCTTTAGTGTAACGGGTGTTGATGTAGGAACACATCCCGTGGTCGTTACGGTTCAGGATAATTCGGGCAGTGGCGGTACTAATTGGAAAAATTGTCTTAATGAAGGGAATACTACTTTTTCTCAAGATATTGTTGTCTATCCAAAAGGAGCAAGTCGGGTTCATGTTGTTGTTATGCGTTTACCGGGCGCTCTTAATGCTCTTGAGATATAGTGAGTTCATGATGAAAACAGATACTTTACAAAATCTTGTTATTAAAAAACGCGCTGTAATAGGGTTCACCCCGTTAGAGTGCGTCCCTAGTAAAAAAAGGGTATATACTAAAAAAAATAGTTATAGTCTTATGAGATTTACAAAATCTTTCTTTAAAGATCGTTCTCTAACCGGGTTCACCCCGTTAGAGTATACCCCTTGCCAAAAGAGTGTCTCCACTAAAAAAAATATTCATAATATTATTGTAGGTAAAAAATGTTTATTTAAAGATCGTTCTCTAACGGGGTTCAGCCTCTTAGAATTACTTATAGGATTTGTCATTATGACCGTGGTTCTTCTTGCGGGTGCGTCATTATCGCATGACTTGATTGATGCGAATAGATACAAAAAGACGATGACGTAGATGGAAAAAGTAGCTCATGCAATGGTAGGAGAGCCTGAAGAAGTTCAGACTGGCCATCAGGCAGGTTTTGGCTATTTTGGGCTGCATCATGGTTGGCCGGCAGGTGATGATCGGGATGGAGTTGCGCTTGTAATGTATGAATTAACGGCAGAACCGAAGGGGATTACCGAGGCAGGTATACACGATTTTTTAATGGATGAATGGGGAAAGGAATATCGGTTTCGATGGAATGAGTTTGGTAGTGATTATGAACGTAAAATTGAAAGTTACGGAAGTGACGGGTATTACAGTATACCCCCTACTGGCTCATTAACCGATGGTGGGGGTGCCGACCGTTTTGAGCAGAATATTACCTATCTAATGGATACTAGTACCTATGCCTATACGAGAAATAAAATAGCAATCTTTATCAAAGATGCCAACGGAACATTACTCCGATTAAATCATGCAGCAGAGACTGCTTACTATTTTCATCAGATATATCGGGTAGACATAACTACTTTTGGTTCTAACGCTCACTACTATTTTGTATCAAATGCAGGTGGTGGAGCTGCCGGAGGGCCGGCGGGTACCGATATAACGTATGATTCAGGTGCGGTGAGGGTTATTAATCTCCCCGCAGGATTTTATTTAGTATCGGTTGTACCAACGCCAAAAGGTTCGGCGCAGCAGGGCGAATTTTGCCATCAAGATGATTTAGCCGGTCTTGATGACCTTGCGGGGAATGGCGAAACATATATCCAAAAAGTGATTACGGTATATCCCCGTGGATTGAATGTGACCCAGTGCTTTGAAGTGCGGCTACCGGGCGTGTTGTCGCCGGATGAAACGGGAAGCTATGATGTAATACTCAATTGAAATTTAAGTTCTAAGGGCGAGTGTTATTTCTTGTACCATATAACTTATTAATAAAAGTGGGAGTCATTATGTTCTGTACGAAAAGATGCTTTCTCAAGGGGGATAATGAGATAAATACGATATGAATAAAAGTCATAGGAGCATAAAAAAACAAGGATTTGTTTTAGTAAGTATCATCGTTTTGATAGTTTTATCTACGATAGTGTTGTCTACGTCAATGTACTTATTAAATGAGGTTGTTTCAGCGGAGCGTGGACAATTATCATGGCAGCGGCTGCGCGGTGTCGAAGCCCGCCTCATAGGACATCGATATTTGTGTCACAATGATGCGGGTAGTAACACCGGTAATTTTTCAGAGGCAACGACGTTTCCCGGGACTACAGAGATCAACGCCCTTATGGCGGATGTGGATGCCTTTAAAAGGTCGGATGGTAGTTCATTGGCTGAGGAAGATGCGTATGGTACGATTAGTTTAGCTAGTGGTGGAGGCAATTATACGATTACAAGTCTTGGGCGGGATAAGCTTGCCGCTGGTACGGGTGATGATGCTGACAGGTCTATTTCGATAACAGAAGCGTATCGTACCGGTTGTGATATTGCGGTTCGTATTGTTGATGCGAGCGTTTCTGGTAATGCAACGGTTACCGGTAATACTGATGATTATTTTGTTAATACTACGACATTCGGGGTATTAGATCCTCAGTGGGGACATACTATTCTTGATGATACTGATTTAACGGTTTGTCTGTATCATCCACCTGTCTTTGATCCGAGTATTGCGCAGACCGACTTGATCTATCAGACGCAGGCTATGACTGACGCAGGCGGTGGTCCTACCAAATATTTTACTGCTGATAATGTCCCCTACGGATATCATCGGTTACAGATAACACCATTAACACCATGGAATACCAATCGGTTTGACCCTTACTGGCAGGGAGAAGAGGGTGGTGCGCTCCACAATGTATTGTCAACCTATATTTTTGTTTCTCCAACATCCGAACGCCAAAAATTCAATATTGTCTACCCGGTTATTGCACCAGCGTATGGTTTGCGGGAAACAGGCGATACGACTGCAGAAGTACATCAGGATAAAATGGTTGATTTTCCCGGTAACGATTATAATTATCTTGATCCCTATGACCCAGAAAGCCCAGTGGGAGGTGGAGACCCGTATGAATATCTTATTGTTGGCAGAGCAGATCTCGGGTCTGGCGTAACATCATGTCGGGCTTTATTGAAATTCGATTTAACAGGAGCAGGGAAGCCTCCTGGTTTGACGAGTAGTTCAAAAGTGGTCTTTGCTGAATTAATATTATTTAACGATACTGATCATATAGCTGGGTCTGATACCGTTGAGGTCCATCGGTTTACCGGTGGTAACTGGAATGAAAGTTCAACTAACCATGCGTGGACTGATGTGGATGATGATTATAGTGATAAACAAGGCGAACAATATTTTGCTTCGTCGCCACCAGCGTATCTCAGCTTTGATGTTACTGTAGCGGTACAAAAGTGGGTGATCGGCGATTGGAGCAATTATGGTTTCTTGGTCCGAATAACCGATGAAAGTGCTAGCGTGGATGATTACTATGCGTTTAAATCCCAGGAAAGCAACCCAGATCCAGACAATAATCCTCTTACACCCGATGTCAGGCCGCGCCTCGTTATTGCCTATTATAAGTAAACCCCGTTAGAGAGCGACTTTTTTAAATAGATTTATTACATGACGTCACATCATGAATATTTTTTTAGTATAGATATCCTTTTTAGGATCACACTCTCACGGGGTAAAGTTTATTGAACAATATGCCGTTAAGTACTTTAAAGCTGTGGGTGTGAACATTGTGCGATTTTTAACGCGATATTTTAAATATTCAACAAAGACATTTTATTAGTTGTAATTTTTGTAAGATTGCATTATACTTTACCTATAGAGATCAAAAAATTATAATAATAGAAAAAAAAGAACAATCAAACAATCAAAGGAGGAGACTATGAGAGGAAAGAAAGGTTTTACTTTAATTGAGTTGGTCATTGTGCTTATCATCATTGGTATATTAGCTGCTGTTGCTATACCAAAATTTGCAGACATCCGGGAGGAAGCATCATTAGCTTCTGTAAAAGGGACTTCTGGTAACGTACGTTCAGCACTGTCTATTGCAAAATCTAATAATCTAATAACGGGTACAAGTGCAATAAAAGATGGTAATTATTGGCCGTTATATGCGGAACTTGCAGCATCGTCAACAGCGTCAGGCGTTTCACTTGATACCTGTCCATTAGATTCTAAAATGCCTGCAAATCCGCTTGCAGCGGCTGCAGTCGGAAACTTTATCGTTGCCGTAGATGTTCCCAATGCAAATAGTCGTTCTATTTCTGGAACAAGTGCAGGGTGGGCATATTGCTCAACAACAGGTATTTTTTACGCTAATACAAGCACTAATGCTGAAAATCAATTTTAGTAGTTAATTAGAAATTTAAATTTTTTATAGAAGAATAAAAACTGGCTAGTATCTTTTAAGTTACTAGCCAGTTTTGTATGCAAAGGTTACGGCAAAGCATATTGTTGCGTATAATAGATCGTTATAAATAAATTTGTCATGTATACTACACCAACGTATCGTATTGTCCCATGAATGAACAGGCACAAGAGCAGTTCATCCCTATCTTTTTAGAATCGCTTATTACCAATACCGTTCTCAATTTTAATCTTTATCTGTATGACCGCATTCAGAATTCCTATGTTTTGTATCATCCACACCAAACCGGATTTAGTAAAAAAGGACGTCACCTGCTTATCGAAAATGGTATTTCTTTGCTCTTTATTACGGCGCATGAACGGAGGCAGTATCAACAGTATATTGAGACGCATTTACATCAGATTGTTGAAAATGTTGAATTGCGTTCGGACGAGAAGGCTCGTATTGTTTACCAGGCAGCACGTGATCTTATGGAGGAGGTCATGGAAGGTACACTGAACGGTGCCATGATTGATCGAGTACGGGACTTTATCAAAAATACCGTCCAGTACATCCTCAAAGAGCGAAACTTTTTTTTCAATATTATTAGCTTCGTGCCG
The DNA here is from genome assembly GCA_018823795.1 of Candidatus Omnitrophota bacterium. GTDB lineage: Bacteria > Omnitrophota > Omnitrophia > JAHJGZ01 > JAHJGZ01 > JAHJGZ01. The sequence goes on along the minus strand of JAHJGZ010000007.1, from coordinate 34,014 downwards.
CATACCTATTATACGTATACTCATTCGATCAATGTGTGTATTTATGCTCTTTCACTGGCTCGGCGCATGGATATACACTCACCCTATAAACTTGCCAATTTAGGAACCGGTGCACTTTTACATGATATCGGTAAAAAAACTATTTCACCTGAAATTTTACTGAAAAAAGGCAAGCTGACCGATGAAGAATGGGAGATCATTAAAGAACATCCGCAACGGGGTGTCGGTCTCATCAAGAAATATCAAAATCTTCATAGTGATATCTTGCAGGTGATTAACTATCATCATGAAAAGCTGGATGGTTCTGGCTATCCTGATGGGTTGAAAGAGCGTGCCATTCCGCTCTATGCGAAAATTGTTTGTATTGCCGATATTTTTGATGCACTCAATACTAACCGGCCCTATAAAGAAGCGGCTGATACCTTTCATTCAATAGAAGTTATGCATAAAGAATTTGAAGGAAAGATTGATAAAACTATATTTCATGAATTGGTACTCTTGTTCAAAGGATAAGGCTTGAAGTTTCTATGTTTGCTCACATCTTTTCACCGTTAAAAATTTCCCGGAACCGTCAGCTCTTTTATTGTATAATTTTTTTTATTCTTCTTGGCGGGATGCTCTATTATAATAGTCTTGACGGTGAATTTATCGGAGACGATTTTTCCCTTATTACCGAGAACTCTAATATTTATAATTTTTCACTCGCCAATAGTGCCCGACTCTTTTCCCTCCCTTTTTTTGATAGTGGCGGTATGCGGGATTACGTTTTTTTTAAGCACCTGTATTACCGCCCCTTGATCATTATGAGTTATTTGCTTGATTACACCATCTGGCACCTTGTTCCGTTTGGGTACCATCTCACGAATATCCTGCTCCATGTGGTCAGTGTGATTCTTTTCTTTCTTTTTCTACAGTGTATTTTCAATCGGGTTCTTTTTTCATTTATTGCGGCAACTATTTTTCTTACTCATCCACTTCAGTCACCGCATATTGCCTCATTGTCAGGTCGGACCGATTTGCTCTGTCTTGTTTTTATACTTTTATCTGTTGTTTCATATGCGTACTTCAGGGGTGCGAATTCTATTGTTCGAAAAAACATTTATATTCTTGTATCGTTAAGTTCTTTTTTCTGTGCACTGCTTTCTAAAGAAATAGGGATCGTCATTCCTGCTCTCCTCATAGTATATGACCTTTGTTTTCCACCGGATAATCCGGATGCAAGTAACCATTCTCATCCGAACCAAAAGAAAAGGTTGTATCATCAGTGGTTCAGACAGGCGGGTACGTATAGCTCATTTTTTTTTATTTTCATTCTCTATCTTATTATACGACGAAACGCTGTAAGCGTTGGAATGGGAGACATGGTAAAGAGTGCTTTTTGTATTCCCTATTTTTATCTGAGAATGCTTACGGTTGTCACGATCCTTATTTCCCAGATCAAAACGATAATTTTCCCTTTTCCTGTCTATTATTATTGGCGTTATATACCGCTCGTAACCGTTCCGTTTGGAAAAGAGTTTTGGATGTCCTTGTTTTTTTTAATTATCCTTTTGAGTGTTATGCGATTGAGTTGGCGGCGTGATAAGGTGATCTTTTTTGGCATTGGCTGGTTTCTTATTACATATTTTCCTGCCTCTAATGTTATCCCGTTATGGCGACAAATCGCGCCATATACATTTTTTGTTGGCAAACAATTTTTGCATATCCCGTTAGTGGGGTTTTGTATCGTTATCGGTCGCCTTTTCTTTTATTCTGATACGGTTGTTACAAAGGATTCATTAAAAAAAATTGTGCAAAATATACGCGTATGGTTTTTTATTAGTGTTGTGCTTCTTTTTTCTTTTTTAACTATGTATTACAATATTGTCTGGACGAATGCAATAGATTACAATCAAAAAGTATTGGAGCACGTTCCGTACAGCAGTGAATTTCGCAATGATTTGGCCATTCAATATGCACAGAAGGGCCATTTGGATGCCGCCGCCCATCTCCTTACGCAAGCAATAGCAATACTCGAATCAAAATGGGGACACATTGCACTAAAGCCTAATTCATATATTAACCTTGCTATTATTTACAGCCGGGTATATGAATTTGAAAAATTGCGTAATGTGTGTCACCTTGGTATTGATTTATTTCCTGATTGTCACATTTTTTATTTCTTTTTAGCTCATGTCTATATAGCAAAGAATGATTATGTTCTCGTTGAGGAAAACATACGAAAGGCATTGTCGTTAAAGCCTACGTTTAGCTCTCTTGCGCGATATTTTGCCGATTTTCTGTATCAGCATAGCAGCCAAAAGGATGTTATTGAAATGTATGTAGAGCGAATCAAGACAAATCCTTCAGATACGAAGGCATTATTTCGCTTAGCATCTGTCTATCGGCTTAATTACCTTTTTGAGGAAGCAGCTCATTTTTATCAAAAAGTCTTATCTGTTGATCCGTACGTATGCGTTGCCCGCAGTAATCTTGCCTATTGTTATGAACAGCTCCGGCAGATTGAAAGGGGAGAAAAAGAGAGGGAGAAAATAGGAGCTCTCAGCTATGGTCAAACAGGCTCACCGTCCTTCAGTGAAGTCAAATAATCAGTTTTATCCTAAAACATCATAATATGTTCTGAAAGCAACTGTTGCGAGCATTCTATATTATTTCTTGATAAGATACGTGTGTTTTGTATAATAGCAAGGCTTAGAATATCATTTATAACTCAAAGAGAATCGACTGTTTAATATAATTAAAAGGGGAGAAAGAAGTTATGCGTATTTTGATAACAGGAATCACTGGTTTTGTAGGAAGCCATTTAGCAGAATATATTATCCAACTCAATGAAAAACATGATATTTATGGATTGTGCCGATGGCGCAGTTCGCGGGAAAATCTTGCCAATATATATAAAAAAATAATGCTTTTTAATGCAGATATCTGCGACCTCGGTTCTTTAATACACGAATTGAAAACTATTAAGCCGGATATTATCTTTCATCTGGCAGCTCAAAGTTATGTCGTAGCAAGCTTTAACGTACCTTTTCAAACATTGTGGACAAATGTTATTGGAACAGCTAACCTGTTGGAAGCTCTTCGAATTCTAAAGCTTAACCCTCGTATACATATTTGTTCATCATCAGAAGTATACGGGCAAGTAAGGGAAGAAGATGTGCCGATTAAAGAGGACTGCCCCCTCAGGCCAGCGTCGCCATATGGTGTTAGTAAAGTTGGTGAAGATATGGTAGCGCTCCAGTATTGGCTTTCGTATCGTATGAAGACTATTCGAACACGAATGTTTACTCATACCGGGCCCCGGCGAGGAGATGTTTTTGCGTTATCTTATTTTGCAAATCAAATTGCAGCTGCTGAATTAGGGCTTAAGGAACCGTGTATCTCTGTAGGAAATCTAAAATCGGTGCGTACTATTTGTGATGTTCGTGATGCGGTGAAAGCATATTGGTTACTCATACAGCATGGTGTGCCGGGAGAGTGTTACAATATTGGCGGCAGTCATACCATGACCATCCAAAAAGCATTGGATATTCTACTCTCATTTGCACGGGTCAAGTGTAACGTTGTTGTCGATGAAAAGTTGCTGCGTCCTTCAGATGTGACTCTTCAAATTCCCTGTATTGAAAAGTTTAAGGAAATTACCGGATGGGAACCGGAGATTTTGCCTCAGCAAACGTTAGAAGATTTGCTTAATTATTGGCGCGAGCAACTCAAACTGTTTCCTTGGAAGGCTGCGGTCGTTGTACGGTAAGAGATAAAAAAAACAATACTGATAAAGGAAATGTGTATTGTATGTCAAAATTAAATATTGAACTGTATAAAAAATTGTATCTCATCAGACGCAGTGAAGAGAAAATTATTGAGTGCTATCATGAAGATGACATGAAGACCCCCATGCATATGTCGATGGGGCAAGAGGCAATTGCGGTTGGTATGTGCCATGCGTTAAACAGTAAGGACCAGGTTTTTGGCACGTATCGTTCTCATGCCTTATATTTAGCGAAGACGCAGAATACCGATGATTTTTTTGCCGAAATATACGGCAAGGGAACCGCATTACTCCACGGCAAAGGTGGGTCTATGCATTTGTGCGCCCCGGAACATGGCGTTATGGGAACCTCAGCAATTGTCGCAAGTATTATTCCTGTTGCTGTTGGTGCTGCATTTGCTAATGTGCGTGTTAAAAATGGTAAGTTAGTTGCTGCATTTTTTGGTGATGGGGCGGTTGATGAAGGCGCATTTTGGGAGAGTGTTAATGGAGCATGCCTTATGAAGCTTCCTATTCTCTTTGTATGTGAAGATAATGGCTATGCAGTTCATAATCCATCTTCAAAACGATATGGATTTGATTCAATAGTGGAGGTTATGAAGCAGTTCCGCTGTGAGACGGTTACCACCGCCTCAACGGATGTGGAAGAAATTTATACCATAGCAACGAAAGCTATTAAAGATATTCAAAATAATCCTCGACCATTTTTCCTCCATATGCAATGTTATCGATACCTCGAACATGTCGGTGTTCATGAAGATTACCATGCAGGCTATCGTTCAAGAGCTGAATATGAAAAGTGGCAGAAGAAAGACCCTGTACTTTTACAGCGGAAGAAATTAAAGAAAACGGGACATACCGAAGAAGAAATACTCTCAATCGAAGAGTGTATTAAACATAAGGTTGATGAAAGTATCCGGAAAGCACGAAAAGATCCATTTGCTGACGGGAGTACTTTATATAAAGAGGTTTTGTGATGAGAACGATAACGTATCGTGATGCAATTAATGAGGCACTTATCAGTGAAATGGAACGCGATCCAGCCGTTTTTGTATATGGTATTGATGTAGCAGACCATAAGCGTATTTTTGGTTCTACAAAAGGATTATTAGAAAAATTTGGTCCCGAACGGTGTTTTAGCACGCCATTGTCAGAAGATGCGATGAGCGGTTTTGGTCTTGGCGCTGCCATCAACGGCTTGCGGCCTATTCATGTTCATATGCGAGTCGATTTTATGTTGCTGGCTATGAATCAACTGGTGAATATGATTTCAAGCTATCGCTATGGAACAAATGGTCATATCAAAGTCCCTATGGTTATTAGGGCCATTGTCGGTCGAGGGTGGGGACAGGCATATCAGCATAGTAAAACAATGCATTCATGTTTTGCACATGTTCCCGGGTTGAAGGTTGTTTTACCTTCGACACCACGTGATGTGAAAGCAACACTTATTGCAGCAATACGAGATGATAATCCGGTTATTTGTATTGAACATCGGTGGTTATATGATGTCGTCGGAGAGGTTCCTATTGAAGCGGATCCACTTCCCCTGGGAAAAGGACGGGTATTACGTGAAGGAAAAGACCTGACCATTATTGCAACTTCGTGGATGAACGTTGAGGCTTTAAAAGCTGCGGAGGTTTTACACCGACAAGGGGTTGCTATTGAAATAATTGATCCGGTATCCATAACTCCGCTTGATGAATTGCTGCTTATTAATTCAGTAAAGAAGACCGGGCATTGTATTGTTGTTGATAATGATTGGCTTCATTGCGGATTTAGTGCTGAAGTGGCAGCCCGTATTGCTGAGGACTGTTTTGGTCTCCTCAAGAGTCCTGTGCGGCGTATCGGTTTTGCATTTACGCCATGCCCTTGTACGCGTCCGCTTGAAGATTGTTTCTATCCAAATGCGATCAATATTATTCGCGCAGTGGAAGAAAAGTTAGGATTACCGGAAACCGATTTATCAGGAGAAGACTTTTATAGTTACGAAAATAAGTTCAAAGGACCTTTTTAAATGAAAATAACTACGAGCGCGGATTTTGAGAAAAAGGCACGATATATACGGCGTCAAATATTAGAAATGATTGTATCTTCAGGGAAAGGACACATTGGTGGGGCCTTTTCTTGTACGGATATATTAGTAGCATTGTATTATGGCGGATTTTTACATATTGATCCGAAAAAGCCCGATTGGAAAGAAAGGGATCGGTTTATCCTGAGTAAGGGGCATTCAGGAGTGGTTCTTTATGCATTATTATCGGATTTGGGTTTTTTTTCTCAGAGTGAATTAAAATCATTTTGTCAGAATGGAAGTATGTTGGGCGGACATCCTGATAAACGTATACCTGGTGTTGAAGCAGATACCGGTTCTTTAGGCCATGGATTGGGTATTGGTGCCGGATTAGCATTGAGTGGAAAGATGGATAACAAAAGTTTTATAACCGTTGTTATGCTTGGTGATGGGGAATGTTATGAAGGATCGGTATGGGAAGCGGCCATGTTTGCGGGACATCACGGGCTTGGTAAGCTTATTGCGGTGATTGATCGTAATCAACACTGTGTAACCGATTGTACTGAAGATTGCAATCGTTTAGAACCGCTTAAGGATAAATGGTTGTCGTTTGGGTGGGATGTCGCTACTATTGATGGCCATTCATTTAAAGAAATAGTATCGACTTTAAAGAATATTCATGATCGGCCTTCAGACAGGCCTCTTGCCATAATTGCGCATACTGTTAAGGGTAAAGGGGTTTCTTTTATGGAAGGCACGATTAAATGGCATCACGGCATTCCGACGGAACAGGAACTAGCAATTGCCAGGAAAGAACTGTCTTATAATGAATGAGGATGAAAGAATGGCGTTATCCGACATTGATATACGAGATGCTTTTTTTGATGCATTGTATCAGATTGCGAAAAATGATCCGAAAGTGATTTTCCTTACCGCTGATATGAGTGCGCATAGCCTCGTTCGTTTTAAAAAAGATTTACCTCAGCAATATATTAATGTTGGTGTTGCTGAACAAAATATGGTCAGTGTTGCAGCAGGATTGGCACTCGGGGGAAAGAGGGTTTTTATATACGCAATCGCTTCATTTATAACGCAGCGTTGCTATGAACAAATTAAAGTTGATGTGTGTGGTATGGCTCTTCCCATAACCGTGATCGGTGTTGGTCCTGGTATTGCATACAATAGTGATGGGCCGACGCATCATGCCATTCACGATATTGCCATTATGCGGGTGCTTCCTGAGATAACTATTTTAAGTCCTGCTGATTCGATAGCAGCGTCTCGCTTTGCACAGCAAGCGTATACAAGTGATGGTCCAATCTATGTACGTCTTGATAAAGGACTATGGCCTGTTTTGTATGATCACGAGTATGATTTTTCAAGCGGCATTGCTCACGTGAAGGAGGGGAATAGTGTATTGATTATTGCAACAGGTAGTATGGTTCATCAGGCGCATCAAACTGCGTCTGCACTAGCTCGAGACGGCATTGATGCCGGTATTATTGATATGTATAGAATAAAGCCGTTAAATAAGCAAGAACTATTGCACTATGTTGCGCAGTATAAATCTATTGTAACGTTGGAAGAACATTCAATGAGTGGTGGCATTGGCAGTATCATTAGTGAATTACTTACCGATACGAAAAAATCAATTCCTCTTAAACGTATTGCTCTAGCCGATCTCAAATATAATGGCTACGGAGACCGATCGTGGATGCATTCACTGTATGGTTTGGATGTGACGAGTATAACAAAAACAATTCGAGCGTGGCTTGAAGAGATGTAAGGATACTACTCTTAAAAAAATTATATAGGGGAACTACCAGTCCATGAAAAGGTTGGGAAATACTGATCAAATGGTACCGGTTATAGGTCAGGGGACCGGTATTGGAGGTGCGTTAGCACGAAGTGCTCAGTATGGAGAAAAACAAAGGGATGCTTTGCGATTGGGAATAGAATTAGGAATGACCTTTATTGATACTGCTGAAGAGTATGGCGGTGGTGCTGCAGAAGAAATGATAGGAGAGGTTATTCGCGGTATACGGAAACGGGTCTGTGTAGCAACAAAATTTTCTCCTGAACATAGTGACTACAAGGGTGTCTTGAATGCTGCAGAGGGCAGCCTTCGTCGATTACAGACCGATTATATTGATGTATATCAAATTCATTGGCCACATCCGACCATTCCTATTTCAGAGACCGTGCGTGCCATGGAACAACTCGTAAAGGATGGCAAAGTGCGCTATCTTGGCGTTGGCAATGTTTCGTTAAAAGCATGTACAGAAATCAAAAAGCTCCTTTCTGTTTCAAGTATTGTTTCTATTGAACTTGAGTATAATTTATTCGATCGTAGTATTGAAGATGATATACTCCCCTTTTGCGAGCAGAATGGGATAACATTGATTGCGTATAGTCCATTGAACAGGGGAGCAATCGCCGATAGTCAGGAAAAGCTTGAACTGTTGGAGAATATTGCGGTGAAATATAAAAAAACAGGCGCTCAAGTTGCTCTTAATTGGCTTGTTTCTCATAACGCTGTTGTTGCAATTCCTAAAGCAGAAAGTTTAATCCATATAAAAGAAAATGCAGCCGCGACTGATTTCAAACTATCAGAAGAGGATTATAAGAAAATTAATGCGGTATTTACGACCCAATGTGTGTATGGTGCACCGAAACGTATACGTGTTGTAGAAAATAAACAGTTACAAACATATTATTCACTTACCGAAGCACGCGAAAACAAATTAGGCTTCTGTCCCAGTCCTGCTGATTTAGCAGAAAAAATAAAGGGTGAAGAGAGGATACGGCCGTTACGGGTTATCAAGACAACGGACAGAAGTGGTCAGTATGATTATGATTTAATAGAAGGAAGGATTCGTTATTGGGCATTAGTTATTGCGTATGGTTGGGAAAAAGATGTTCCCATTTATGTGTGTAGTGAATAGACAGGTAAGAGGAGGAGATTAGTTATGAAAAAGAAACAGCTCGCGAATACGACCTATGCGAGCCAGAAAGAAAAACAGACTCTGCTGCAATTTGTTCGCCATTTTAAAAAATGTCCTATTCCCGATGAACAGATTTTATCTAATCTAGGTTTATTTTTGAATTCTAAAAATTTGTCTCGTGTTCTTTTTATGGACCATCTCTATCGAAAAATTATCGACCTGCAAGGCAGTATTGTTGAATTTGGTGTACGCTGGGGACAAAATCTGGCTTTATTTGCGGCGCTTCGTGGAATATACGATACGTTTAATCGTCATAGAAAAATCATTGGTTTTGATACATTTGAAGGGTTCCCCGGAATATCACAGAAAGATGGCAGCTCTGAGTTGATGAAGAAAGGGAATCTATGTGTTTCTAAAAATTATGTCAAATATTTAGAGAAGATTTTAGAGTTGCAGGAAAAAGATAATCCTCTTGCACATATTAAGAAATTTGAATTATGTCCCGGCGATGCGATTGTTGGAATAAAAAAGTATCTTACAAAACATCCCGAGACTATTATTGCTCTTGCTTATTTTGATTTTGACCTTTATGAACCAACGAAGGAATGTTTGAAGCTTATTTTGCCACACGTCGCAAAGGGGAGTGTCATAGGTTTCGATGAATTAAACGATCCCGATTCTCCTGGTGAAACAATCGCATTGCGTGAAGTGCTCAAAAATTATACGGTTAAAATCGAACGGTATCGTTATGCGTCTCGAACATCATACATTGTGTTGGAATAAATACGGGCAGGCAATAAGAGTTTTTTACACTGAACAATAGTGTGTAACAGAGCAATTACGTACAGAGAAATAAATTTTACACAATCGAAAAAATATTTTGTTTTAAGAGGAGCATAGATGTTTTCAATCGGTATAATTGTGCCGACATGGCATTATTTTAAGAATCCTTTTAAATTGCAGCCGTTAAACGAGCTCTATTTTGCAACGGTTATTGATGATCGTTTCGCCGGTAAAGGCGTGACGGTTAGTGTTATTGATTTACGGCAGCTGCGTAACCGTGATGGTCAGGTAGAGCGAGAGAAAATAGCTTCATATATTGCAGAGCATGATTTGTATCTCTATTGGATTGCCAAATCAGCAGATTATTTTGAAATCGTCGATGTTGTGAATGCGATCCGCAACATATACAAAAAAGCAAAACATGCTGCAGGTGGAACACATATTGACAATTTTTTACCGGAATGCGCAGAATCTTTCGACGCCCTCGTAACCGGTCCCGGGGAAGAATCGTTTATTACTATTATTAATGATTGTCGTAAAGGGGAACTCAAAAAAATATATACGTCTGATTGGCAATCCAGCGATTTTAATAAATATCCTTTTCCTCGCAGACATTATTTACCGGAATCTACTATTGTTAATACCGTGCTTTTTGAAAAATTTGACGGTATTGCGGGAACCTCAGCAATGTTTTCTCGTGGTTGTAATTTTCAGTGTGCCTACTGTGTGTATAATACTCCCCCTATGGTGCATATGCGGAAACCTGAGCTTATAGAATCGGAAATTGCCTATTTAAAAGATACCTATGCGGTGAAAGGAATTAATTTAAGAGATGAAATATGTATCCCCGTTAAACCGGAAGTGGCTACTCCCTATGTGCGTGCTCTTGGACGACAGCAGGTTCTGTGGCGAGGACAGACACGGATTGGTGCGTCGAAGGAGATACTTGAATTAGCGCATGATGCTGGTTGCGTTGAACTTGCGGTAGGTGTTGAAAGTGCTTCGCAAGAGGTATTAGATATAATACATAAAGGTCAGACGGTGCAGCAGGCACGATCTTTTATTGACACATGTAAATCCGTTGGCATTAAAGTAAAAATGTGTCTTATCTTGGGACTGCCCGGGGAACCATTGAATATTGTTGAGAGTACACGAAAATTTATTGATGAGGTGCAACCTGATTATGTAAACATTTCTGGGTTTTGTCCTATGCCGGGCTCTGCTATTTTTAAGAATAGTACGCAGTATGGAATTAAATATATCGATAATGATTGGAGAAAACACGCGCATTTGTTGTATCGTTTTTCTGATGAAGAACACTTTGGCCTACCGTTTGAATATGAGGAAACAACCCGCTGGGGCAAGGCCTTTTCACGAGCGGATATTATTAATAATATTAAAGAGTTACAACATTACCTTCAAGAACATCAAATGGTATATTGATTTTTTCAAGTAAAGGATGTAAGGATTACTATGATCAAAGATGAAGTGCTGAAAAGTTTTGCAGGAAAAAATGTTTTAGTAACGGGTGGTACCGGACTTATTGGTAGACGAGTTGTTGATTTACTTTGTTCTGCTGCTGCACATGTTGTTATTGTTTCACTTGATGATATTAAAGTTCATAAGAAGGCAAAACATGTTTTTGGGGATCTCACTGACTTTACGTTATGTAAGAAACTTACCAAAGATATGGATTGTGTCTTCCATTTAGCAGGCGTAAAAGGGTCGATTGAAGTAACGAAGAAAAAGCCGGCAAGCTTCTTTGTACCATTATTAATGTTTAATACCAATGTACTTGAAGCATGTCGTCAAAATAAAGTTAAAAGGATAGTATATACAAGTTCCATTGGCGCCTATGGTAGTGCCGAGATTTTTAAGGAGTGCGATGGCTTTCAGGGGGATCCGATGGATATGTTTCCGGGATGGGCTAAACGTATGGCAGAGCTACAGATACAGGCTTATGCAATTCAGTATAATGCGGACAATTTTTCTGTTGTGCGACCGTGTAATGTGTATGGCCCGGGTGATAATTTCGATCCTCATAATGCAATGGTTATTCCTACATTAATGCATAGGATATACCACAAAGAAGATCCGGTCGTTGTATGGGGAGATGGAACGGCTATTCGTGATTTTGCATTTAGCCGTGATGTTGCCGAAGGAGTCATTTTGGCACTGTATCATGGAACAAAAGGATCATTTGTTAATTTAGGGAGCGGCAAAGGTTATTCCATTAAAGAATTGGTAGAAACACTTGCAAACTTTTTGCCGTTTAACTACCGTTTTGATACTACCAAATCGAGCGGTTTTCCAAAAAGAATTATGGATATATCCCGAGCAAAGAGCCTCATTGATTATAACCCCACAACATCTTTGTTGGATGGACTGAAAGAAACATGGGAGTGGTTTGTCAATCATCAGGATGAATATAAGAAAAAGAAGAATTATTTTACTTAAATCATGATAAAAGTTACTACAACAGAATTAGATGGTGTATTGGTGATTGAACCCGATGTTTTTTGTGATCATCGCGGTAAATATATTGAGCTTTATAACGAGCAACTGTATAACGATAATGGAATAACGATTAAATTCATCCAGGATGATATTTCGGTATCGAAGAAGAATGTACTCCGTGGCATTCATGGTGACCGTCAAACATGGAAGCTTATTACCTGTTTACAGGGAAAGTTTTTCTTTGTTGTGGTTAATTGTGATGAAGAGAGTGCTCATTTTGGAAAGTGGCAATCTTTTATTCTTTCTGAAGACAATCGACAGCAGATATTAGTGCCGCCGCTGTATGGTAATGCGCATGTCGCACTTAGTGATAAAGTAATATTTCATTATAAGCAGTCTACCTATTATAATCGTGAAAGACAGTTTACGTATGCATGGAATGATGAACGGTTTAATATTTCTTGGCCGGTAGATAACCCGATATTTTCAAAAAGAGATTCATTATAAAAGGAGTTTGATCGTGTCAGAATTTTTTAAAAATAGGAAGATATTGATAGCTGGTGGAGCCGGTTTTGTAGGAACGAACCTCATAAAGAGACTTCTTGATTATAACGTACGCATTCGGGCTACCGTACATCTTCGAGAACCACAACTGGTTGATGATAGAATTGAATTTATAAAATGTGATTTAACAAGGAAAGAAGACTGTCGTAAAGTTGTTGAGGGCATGGACTATGTGTTTATGTGTGCAGCAAATACGTCCGGTGCAGCAGTAATGGAGAAAGACCCGCTTGTCCACGTTACGCCGAATATTATCATGAATACTTTGATGCTTGATGCTGCCTATCAGGCAAAAGTTGATAAATTTTTATGGCTGAGCAGTAATACGGTTTATCCAGTTGCTGATTATCCCGTAAAAGAAGAGGATGTCGGAGGTGACTTGTTTGAAAAGTATTTTTGTGTGGGATGGATGAAACGTTTTACAGAAATTTTATGTCAAATGTATGCCGAGAAGATTAAAAATCCTATGAAGGTGGGAGTCATCAGGCCAGCGAATATTTATGGGCCCTATGATGATTTTGAATGGGAAACGTCGCATGTCCTGCCAGCCTTGATGCGAAAAGTAGCTGAACGTCATGATCCGATCGAGGTGTGGGGAGACGGTAATGATATTAAAGATTTTATATATATCGATGATTTTATCGAAGGAATACTGGAAGCTATGGAAAAAATTGAAACGTTTGACCCTGTTAATATTGGCACCGGCAAGCCCTGTAGCATTAAACAAGCATTACAAGCTATGTTAGTTGCGGATAATTATTGTGATGCAAAAATAGTTTTTAATTCTTCTAAGCCAACAATGATTCCCAAACGATTAATTGATGTTTCAAAAGCAAAACGTATTTTAAAATTTACGGCGAAAACCGTATTGACGGATGGCATAAAAAAAACGATTACATGGTATCGCAGTCAATGTAAAGGGAGATAAGGGGTTGTATTATGAAATTTTCTTTAGTGATGCTTTGTTTAAATGAATTTGAATGTTTAAAAATAATTCTACCAAGAGTTGATAAGACCTGGGTCGATGAAATAATTATAGTGGATGGAGGATCAACAGATGGCAGTGTTGAATATGCACGAGGGCAAGGGTTTTATGTTTTATCACAAAAAGGAGAAGGCATTATACAGGGATATAAAGAGGGGTTTGACCAAACAACGGGTGATGTAATAATTGATTTTACTCCTGACGGTAATTGTATACCAGAAAAAATTCCTGAATTAGTTGAGAAAATGAAAGAAGGGTATGATATGGTGATTGTATCTCGTTATAAGGATAACGCAAAAAGCTATGATGATACACTCATCAGTGGGCTTGGTAATTGGTTATTTACTACATTAGTCAATGTTTTGTTTAAGGCACAGTATACCGATGTACTCAATTTCTTTCGTGCCTGTCGACGTGATGTGTATCAAAAAGCAGGTATTGAAATAAAGCGGCGTCCTGTTCAGACACGGTTGAGTGCTCGGTTAGCAAAAAAAGGTTATAAAGTTGCTGAGATATCGGGTGATGAACCGAAACGCATTGCGGGGAAAAGTTATACACATACGGTAAAAAATGGTTTAAATGAGTTGTTTATTATCATTGAAGAGTTTTTTAATATACCATCCTTCTTTATCGATCAACTTTTAAAATTTTAATTTAGAACCACAAAAATAGAATGAAAATCCTTTTTGTTATTTATGAACTTTCATACGCTGACCATATTGCCCTTGCGTATTTGTCAGCTATGGCAAAACAATTGCATCATTCAACATTTTTTTGTTCACTTGATAGTCACGATTTTTTTTCTATGGTTGATGCAATTAAACCCGATGTGATAGCGTATTCAGTTAATATCCAGGGATTTATTCCACTGGTTAAAGCCCATAAGGAGGCTTGTAAGAGACATTCATTTATCTCTATTATGGGAGGACCTCATCGAACATTTTCTCCAGAGACATTTTCAGAAAGTGGTGTAGACGCCTATTGCATTGGGGAAGGGGAGTACGCGTTTCAGGAATTTTTGCGTAATGTTGAGAAAGGCGAATCTTTTGATTTTGTAGAGAATCTTATTACGAAAAACAGAATTAATCCGATACGATCATTAATTAGTGATTTGGATACGCTTCCTCCTGCTGATAGAGATTTAGTTTTAGCGAATTCTTTTCTTAAGGATACACAAAAAAAAACTTTTTATGCAACTCGAGGATGCCCTTTTTCTTGCGCATATTGCTGTAATAATTATTATCAAGATTTGTACAAGGGCAAAGGTCCATTAGTAAGACGTTTTTCGGTGGAACGAATTATTCAGGAAATTGAGAGGGTGCGAAGTGAGTATCAAATGTCTTTTATCAAGTTTGGTGATGATTTATTTGCTATGAAAGCCGATCCATGGCTTGAAGAATTTACGAAAAAATATGCTCAGCGAATCGGCATTCCATTCAATTGTTATTTGAGATTTGATTGTATTACTGATGCGATGCTAAAGCTGCTCAAGGAGGCTGGTTGTTTTTCAGTGCATCTTTCTGTTGATAGTACCTCGCAGCATATCAGGGAACACGTATTAAATAGAAGCATGAAAGCGATTCCCATTTCTGATATGCTAAAAAAAATTAAAAGGTATGGAATCAATACGTGGGTCAATTATATGCTTGCGGTGCCAGAATCTTCTTTACAGGATGATCTTGATTCAATAGAAATGAGCCGTGAAGGTAAAGTGACGTATACTAATTATTCAACCACTGTCCCGATTAAAGGTACTCGTTTATTTAATCATTGTGTTGAAAGAGGCTATATTAACAGCACGTTGCATAAAAGTGATATGACGGGATGTATCCAGAAGTCGACTCTTTCTTGTTTTTCAGAAAAAGAGAAAGATATTCGCTATAATATTTATCTCTTAGGCAGTATAATAACAAAATTGCCTTTTCCATTGTATCAATGTGCTTTGTTTGTAATTAAAATAATTCCTCCAAATGCTTTTTTTAAGAAATTACATGATCGATTTTATACTTTTTATATTATGAATAAAATATTTAAATTAAAAAAAGCATAAATATTTTTCGTAGATAAATGCCCAAAATAGTATTAATTGAAGTCAGTGTTTGTATCTAAATAGTTTAAGGAGGTTGATGTGAATATAAGTAGAACACCTTTTCGGATTTCATTTTTTGGAGGGGGGACAGATTATCCTGATTGGTATGAGGAACAGGGAGGGGTGGTGTTGAGTACTTCGATAAATAAGTATTGTTATATTACCTGCCGGTATCTTCCACCTTTTTTTGATCATAAATATCGGATCCGCTATACCAAAAGGGAGGAAACAAATACTATTCAAGAAATACAACATCCATCAGTGCGAGAATGTTTGTTGTATTTACAGGTTAATCGTGGTGTAGAAATAGCGCACAATGCTGATTTACCTGCACGGTCTGGACTTGGGTCCAGTTCGTCGTTTACCGTTGGATTGCTTCATTCATTATATGCGTTACAAGGGAAGATGGTTTCGAAGCGACAATTAGCTTTAGATGCCATGCACGTCGAACAAGACCGAGTTGGTGAGAATATCGGTTCCCAAGATCAAACGATAGCCGCATTTGGTGGATTTAATAGGATCACGTTTCATAAACAGCAAAGGATAGAAGTTTCGCCAGTGATTATAGACAGAGATAAACTGAAAGAATTGCAGAACTGCTTGATGTTATTTTTTACTGGTTTCTCACGAAACGCAACAGATATTGCAAAAGAGCAAATCAAAAATATTCCTGTCAAAAAGAAAGAATTAAAAACGATGACGGCCATGACAGAAGAAGCTATTGCAATACTTTGTAATACCCACGATGATCTTGACAATTTTGGGAAATTGTTACATGAAAATTGGGAGTTGAAGCGAACCTTATCATCAAAAATTACCAATGCGCATATTGATGAAATGTATGAAACGGCACGCGATGCTGGTGCTTTAGGTGGTAAATTATTAGGGGCTGGCGGTGGGGGTTTTATGCTTATTTTTGCCCGGCCCGAGGATCAATTGAAAATACGCGAAAGGCTCGGAAAGCTTTTGTATGTTCCATTTAAATTCCAAACTGCTGGCAGTCAAATTATTTTTTATAGTCCAGGTGATAGCTTTACAGAAACATCGTAACGACATTGGTACATATATAATGCTCGCAATACGGACAGCATCAATATACCGGTGAGACATCAGTCACCTATAGGGTAAAAATCGAAGTAAGGCATACACTATGATAAAAAAACATGAGAATATATCATTCAATTTTCCTGGTGAGCAAAGAATACGACAGTTCATTATTGCTCGTTTGCCCTTAATAGTGATTTCACTGTGTTTTTGTTATTTATTATTTATATCGTGGGGGAAATGGGGATCACTGATAATCGATACTTTTCGCGACCCTTTAGCGGCGGAAAAAATCCTTCAGGGAAAAGTTCTTTATAAAGATTTTTTTTATTCCTATGGAATCTTTGCCCCTTATTTTTTAGCAATGCTGTGTCAATTGTTTGGACTGCATGTTTACACATTTGTCGGATGTGGTGTCGGGGTTACAATAGCGATGGCATTATTGTTGTATAAAATTTCCCGGTTATTTTTGGATAGAATTATTTCCACGCTTGTCGTTGTGACCTTTCTTTATGTGTGTGCTTTTGGTCGGTATATGTATACCGGCATCTTTAATTTTATCTTTCCGTATAGTTTTGCCTCTGTTTTTTTCTCCCTTTTTATATTAGCAGCCTTATATTATTTTCTTTTATTTATACACACAGAAAAACGGAGTTATCTCTTTTTGTGGAATCTTTTTATGTCATGTGCGTTTTTGTCTCGCATAGAATTGTCTTTATTGATTTGGGCTGGCTTTTTTTGTACGGCTGTTGCTTACATTATCAAAAAAAGAAATGCAAAGTCCTTGAGCGTTATAGCACTAATGTTTTTACCGTTGGTTTGCGTCAGTGTCATTTACGGATTGTTTATTGGCATGGCAGATGCGTTTAGTGGATTTAGAGAATCAATAATCGATCATATCTTTCATACCAGAACCAACGGATTTGTTCTGAGCATGGGAGGGTTTAATAACATTCAGCTTTATAGTTACATTATCCTCAAATCATTTTTCATGAATGTCGGTGCTGTTATATTGATAGGTGCAGGCTGCCACTTAGTGTCTGGTTATTTTGATAAAAAAAAAGATTTATATGTATCACTTATAATCGGCATAATCTTTATTACGGCCGCTTTTTTAATTCCGCAATATAAAAGTTATTATTTTTGGCAATTTAGGTGCTTAAGTCTTATACTGGTGTCGTGCTCAGTCATATTTTTTCTTCGCATATTTAATTCTTCTGATTTTAAGGAAAATCTATCCTTGTTTGCCTTGTTCTCAACCGCACTATTATTTAGTATTCGAATATTTTTCAGAATAACTCCTATATCGTATGGATTTAGCTTGATGCCATTGGGACTTATTTGTTATTACGTTTTTTTCTTTACGCTTATCAAAAGATCGTTTGATAAAGTTTTTTATCCACACTCTCACTATTTGTATCATGCGGTTCTCGTAGTCTTTTTTCTCGCATTCATTAATTCATTTTGGCAATATTCTGCTCAGTGGTATTCAGGTTATAACTCTACGATAGGCAATGAAAGAGGAGTGATGAAAAGCTTCAATGATGAGCGTACAAGGCGTGTATGGAAAACCGTTGAGTATTTAAAGAACCAGACACCGCACGATGCCACCGTTATTGTTGTTCCTGAAGGTGCAAGTATTAATTATTTTTCTAAGAGGAGAAATCCTTTAAGGAATTATGGGATTGTTCCTCCCATTGTCGATATAATTGGTGAGAAAAACATTATTGATCAATTCATTAAGGTGAAAGCTGATTATATTGTTTTAACGTCTCGTTTTACGCATGAATTTGGGGCCGCTTTTTTTGGCATTGATTATGCACGAGGGATAATGGCATGGATTAATGAAAATTATACGATGGTTGAACAGATAGGCCCATTTCCTTTCACAACTCTCGAATTTGGCATTGCTATATATGAGAGGAATTAAAATGCATCTCATTATACGAGAGACACACTAAGGTTTTATTTATTTTCGTATCCGAAAATAATAATAAACATCTGAGGCTCGATCAAATGGTATCGTATTAATAGTAAATTCACAAATTTGTAAATATACCAAAGTCTTTATTTTCACATGGTGTCCAATAAGAGTAGTGTACTGCTAAGCCCCGTATTTCATTCGAAGAAATTTCAGATTGTCTTCATTATTTTTTGCGCGTTTCTTGTCTATCTTCCTTCTCTCTATAATGATTTTATCTGGGACGATGACTCATATGTGTATTCAAATGACACCATTAAAAGTCCTGACGGATTGCACGATATTTGGTTTTCGCATAAAACACCTCAGTATTACCCCATAACCTTTACATCCTTTTTGATTGAATATGCGCTGTGGCACGATAATCCGTGCGGCTATCATGTGGTCAATGTATTACTGCATATCATAAATGCATGTCTCCTTTTTTTTATTATACAATGCCTCTATCCCCGCGTTGCTTTTTTTGTTGCTTTACTTTTTGCTGTGCATCCTATTCAAGTCGAAACGGTAGCATGGATTACGGAACGAAAGAATCTCTTGAGCCTTCTCTTTTTTTTATCTGCCACAACACAGTATATTAAATTTAATCAGACAGAAAAATATAGATACTATACGTGTATGTGCATCTTTTTTGTGTGCGCGCTGCTGAGTAAATCTATTTCGGCGTGTTTTGTCTTTGTTCCGGTGCTGTACGCATGGTGGCGAACGGGAACCGTTCGACGAAAGAATATTTTGCTTTCATTACCCTTATTGTTCATCGGTCTCATCAGTGCACTACACACATCGTATTTAGAATTGTATAAAGTCGGGGCGTATAAATTTGACTGGGAGCTTTCAATTTTCGAACGTGTTATTCTTGCGGGAAGGATATTCTGGTTTTATATATATCAGATATGCCTCCCGATTAATTTTATGACTTTTTATCCTAACTGGGATATTAACGTTTCAGTCCTGTGGCAGTGGCTTTTTCCGTGCAGTGTTATCGTCGCTGCCTTTCTCCTTTTTTATTACCGCAAAATTCTTGGTCGAGGAGTGGTAGCACTTTTCCTGTTTTATGGTATTTCTATCTTTCCCGTCTTGGGATTTTTAAAAGTATTCCCTATGATTCGGTTTTCCTATGTTGCCGATCATTTTACCTATCTGTCAACACCAGCACTCTTTCTATTGATTTGTTCAAGTGTGCTCTTTTTATGGGACACGATATATGATAGGTTGTATATTCGATATGAAAGAGAAGTACGAACATTTCTCGTTGCAATGGTTATTGTCATAACATTTCATATGGCGTTGACATCGGTTGCTTTAATTCAGGGATATCGTAATCGCTTTACTTTTTGGGAAACATTAATTAAAAAGAATCCAAAGGCGTGGATGGGATACCTCAGCCTTGGGTTTGATTATTACGCTCTTGATGAAAAAGAACACGCTGTCGAGTTATTTAAGCAAGCAATCGAGCTTAACCCTGCCTGTGAGCTCGCGTACCTTTACTTGGCGTGCCATTATTATAAAACCGAGCACTATGATGCGTCTTTTCACTATTGGAATAAGGCTGTTGCCTCATGTGGCAGGCGAGCACCGGACCTTGCCTGTTTTGTACAACCTGAATTTTTAGATTTTATTCGTCGCTATCAGAAGGAAAAGGATTTAGAAACACGATTGCCGAAAAAATACAATCAGGAGAAATAATGGTTTAATTATTTTGATGTATCTTATTCTTATATAAAGGGTTAGATATAATCCGTAAAGTGGTACAGTAAATAATCATATCGTTCAGTAATGAATGTAACAGGGTATACCGGTAACATGCGTTGCTGGTATCTTTCTTTACTTGACATAATGTTGGTTTATTGATATAAACAACACGCTCTTTTACACAAAGATGTACATAAATCTTCGGGGATGGGTGATGCGAGCTCAATGAAAAATTCAAAATGAGCAATTCAAAATTAATTTTGAATTCGTAATTTTTAATTTGTAATTGAATTTGCTATTCCCTACCGGCGGTGAAAGCCCGCGAAGCGCGAGGATGATTAAGCAGTAAGAAAAGAGGGATTATCTATGTAATCTTTTTCTAATCTGTGCAATCATGCTTTAGCTTGATTCAGTGTAATTCTGAAGCCGACAGTATAGTCTGGATGGGAGAAGATAAAAAAAAAGACCCGAGGATTGTCCTCAGGTCTCTTTTTTTTTGATGATTAGAAAGATTAGAAAAAGATTACCTAGATTATGAATAAAACTAACAGAGATTCTTTAACGGAACGCATCATTGCATGTTGTTATAAAGTTCATTCTGAATTAGGGCCGGGATTTAGCGAAAAGTTATACCACAAAGCGCTTCTCCTTGCTTTTGCTGACGAAGGATTGTCCTATGAAACCGAGAAGCGATATGATATGTCATATATAAAAAGAAAAGTTGGCTATTGCGTTGTCGATCTAGTTGTTGAGAATAAAGTAATAGTAGAAATAAAGGCGGTGGTGGGCTATATGCCAGATGTTTTTAAGTATCAGATACGGTCATATCTTAGAGCGTCACACCTTAAAGTAGGATTATTAATTAATTTTAGCAATAAAAGTTGTCAGGTGAAAAGATACAGCATGTAATCCGTGTAATCTTTTTAAAAATCTGTGTAATCATGGAATTGAACTCAATAGAAGAAATACTAGAAGATATCAAGCAAGGAAAGATGGTCATTCTTACCGACGATGAATCACGGGAGAACGAAGGGGACCTTATTTTTGCCGCGCAGCATGTGGATAAGGAAAAAATAAATTTTATGGCAAAATACGGCCGCGGGCTTATTTGTGTGCCCGTAACAGAAGAACGACTTCAAGCGCTTGAATTGAAAGATATGGTGGAACGGAATGAGGATAGTTTCAATACTGCCTTTACCGTTTCAGTTGATGCGAAAGCGGGTATTACCACCGGTATCTCTGCATCAGACCGTGCACGCACGGTTGATATTTTGGCAAATCCTCAATATAGTTCCTCGGATCTGACGGTGCCGGGACATATTTTTCCTTTGCGAGCGAAAAAAGGGGGGGTGCTTGTCCGTGCTGGTCATACAGAAGCAAGCGTTGATTTAGCCCGTCTTGCAGGGCTTCGTCCTTCAGCGGTGATTTGTGAAATTATGAATGATGATGGATCAATGGCACGGATGGATGATCTTCTCATTTTTGCAAAAAAACACGGCTTAAAAATAAGTACCATTGCCCGATTAATTGAATACCGGCGTACGTTTGATAAATTAGTTGAGCGTGTTTCAGAAGCAATTCTTCCGACACGTTTTGGTGAATGGAAAATTATTGCATTTCAGTCATTTATTGATACTAAAGAACATATTGCATTGATTAAAGGAACCATTACACAAGACCCTATGCTTGTCAGGGTCCATTCTGAATGTTTTACGGGTGAGGTATTAAGTTCCCTGCGTTGTGATTGCCAAGAACAACTCTATGCTGCCATGGATATGATCAATCGTGAGGGTAACGGCATCGTTCTGTATCTTCGTCAAGAAGGCCGAGGAATCGGGCTTATTAATAAGATTAAAGCGTATGAACTGCAGGATAAGGGGATGGACACCGTTGAAGCAAACGAACGGTTAGGATTTAAGCCGGATCTGCGTGATTACGGGATAGGAGCGCAAGTTCTTGTCGAACTCGGGGTCAAGAAGATCAGATTATTATCAAATAATCCCCGAAAAATTATCGGACTTGGAGGATTTGGACTGGAAGTTGTTGAACGGATTCCGCTTCACGTAAAATCTACAGTTTATAATAGAAAATATTTACAAACAAAAAAAGAAAAACTAGGACACTTACTGTAAAGGATAAGGGATAAAGGATGAAGGATAAAAAAAGAAAAAAGACAAGGGATAAAAAATATACAAGGAACACGAGATGAAAGGGCAAAAAAACGGTACGAAAGGAAGGGATTTAAAGGAAAGAACATTTGATTTTGCAGTAGCGGTAATAAGATTTTTAAAGAAAATAAGACTATCAAAAGAAAATGATATTATTCGATATCAACTCGCAAAAGCCGCTACGTCAATAGGGGCAAATTATGAGGAAGCAGAAGGAGCCTTTAGTAAAGATGATTTTAAATATAAGATTAGTATTTGTTTTCGGGAGTCAAAGGAAAGCAACTATTGGTTAAGGATTATTGAGGCAGTAGAGATCACCGAAGGCAAAGAGTTGGAAAGATTATTACAAGAGTCATTCGAGTTAAAAAGTATTTTTGCTAGTATATCTAAGAAAGTACATTTTCGTAAAGATGTGTAATTGTTTTAACTTTTATCTTTTAACTTTTATCTTTTTAAACCAAAGGAGGTCGTATGGCAAAGATATATGAAGGTACGTTGACCGGTAAAGGAAAAAGTTTTGGACTTGTTGTTTCTCGTTTTAACGAATTTATTACGAAACGCCTTTTGGATGGTGCTATTGACCGTCTTATGCGCTCCGGCGTAGCGGATAACAGCATTGAAGTGATATGGGTTCCCGGTTCTTTTGAAGTTCCGCTTGCCTGTTTAAAAATGGCGCAGAGTAACAAATTTGATGCAGTGATTGCACTGGGGGCAGTGATTCGTGGTGAAACAGCGCATTTTGAATATGTGTCCAGTGAGCTTGCAAAGGGCATTGCGCGCATTTCTCTTGACACAGGAATACCGGTGGTTTTTGGTGTCATCACAACTGATACCTTAGAGCAGGCAATCGACCGTGCGGGGGCCAAGAGTGGTAATAAAGGAGCTCACGCAGCCGAGTCTGCTATAGAAATGGCAAATCTCCTTTCCGCTTTTGAGAAAAAATAACCATTATCGTAAGGACATTTTTATGAGGAAGAGAACAATTGCACGTGAATGCGCACTAAAGGTTTTATATCAGCTCGAAGTAGTCAAAGAAGATTTTGATAGTATCCGAGAACAATTTTGGGAACATAATCCTGTGGATGCAGAAGTGCAAGCATTTGCTGAGCGGATTATTCAGGGAGTTCTTGCTCAGACAAAGATACTTGATGAGACTATCGTACGTCATACCGAGAACTGGGATCTTTCACGTATGGCGATCTTGGATAAAAATATCCTGCGCTCTGGTGCCTATGAACTGCTTTTTATGCCTGATATTCCCCCCAAAGTGACGATTAATGAATCGGTTAATATTGCAAAGAAATATTCTCAAGAAGATTCAGGAAAATTTGTAAACGGTGTCCTCGATCATATCAATCACCATGAAAATATCACAAAAAACTCGTGATGGAGCCTTCATGCGTGAAGCACTCTGGCTTGCCGAACGCGGAAGAGGGCATACAAAGCTTAATCCGTTAGTCGGTGCGCTTGTCGTGAAGGATGGCGTCATCCGCTCTCGTGGCTATCATGCATTTTTTGGCGGGCCTCATGCAGAAATAGTTGCACTGAAACGGGCGGGGCGAGCGGCCAACGGCGCAACATTATATGTAACGTTAGAACCCTGTTCGACGCAGGGAAAAACACCGCCATGTACTGAGGCGATCATACAAAGCGGCATTAAAAAAGTTGTTATTGGAAGCTTTGATCCAAATCCACAGCATCACAAGCGCGGTGTTCGTATATTACGAAAAAATAATATAGCTGTTTCAGTTGGTCTGCTCAAAAATGAGATAAAAAAACAGAATGAAGCCTTTTTTACTCGTATGAGTAAAAAACGCCCCTTTGTGACCGTCAAAATGGCTCAGAGCCTTGATGGGAAAAGTGCAACACGAACGGGCGATTCACAGTGGATTAGCGGTATTACGTCGCGCACCGGTGTGCATCAACTAAGAAAAAATGTTGATGCTGTTTTAGTCGGAAAACAAACGGTGCTTTATGATGATCCATCCCTTACGGTGCGATTTGTTTCATCCACGAAGAATCCGGCGCGGGTTATTTTAGATACACAAGGAGAAATTCCTCTTACTAAGAAGGTATTTCACTATGCCACACGTGATCAGGTAATTATTGTTGTTTCTAAAAAAGTTTCTTCTCGTAAAATAGCATTGTATCAAAAAAAGGGAATTTCAGTCATTCAAGCCCCTTTGTACCGGCAAAAGATAGATGTAGCCTTTGTGTTGAAAAGATTAGTCGATTTTCATATAGGAACCGTTTTAGTTGAAGGTGGGGGGAATGTGGCCGCTTCTTTTTTTGAACGAAAATTAGTTGATAAAATGTTTTTGTTTTGTGCTCCGTTGATCATTGGCGGTATGCACGCGCCGACTTCAGTTGAAGGAAATGGCGTGGCATGTATAAAGAAAGCAATTCGCTTTCGAAATGTTTCTTATTCGAAAAGCGGAAATGATTATTTATTTGAGGGATATCCGATATATTGAATAATTAAGGAGAAAGAGAGTGTCTACGCAATCTCGATGTAAAGAATTAATGATACAAGCGCTTCATTCAACAGTACTCTGTCGGATAATAATATACCTTGGATGTTTCCTGAGAACATATGCCTTTATTTCGAATAGATCACTGAGTGGAGATGAAGCACGGTTCGCAAATGAATTAAATTTTGGGGGACTTTCCTTTTTGTCCCTTATACAAAAAGTCCACTATCCGATCGGTTTTGTCTTTGTTGAAAAAAGTAGTATTCAGACATTTATCAATAATGAGTATTTTCTTAGATTGTGGCCCTTTGTATGTGGTATTGTGTCACTCTTTTTATTCTATACAGTCGCGAAAAAGTATCTCATCAAATGGACCGTTCCTTTTGCAGTTTTTTTATTTTCACTTTCCCCGCAATTAATTAATTATTCCATCGAAGCAAAACCGTATATGAGTGATGTGGTCGTGACATTACTCCTATTGATTATGTGTGCACACATACAAGAAAAGGAGATGACTGTCTCTCGGGGGATTTTTTATAGTGCGATTGGTGCATGTGCAATTTATTTTTCGTATCCGGCCGTATTTGTTTTAGCTGGTATTGGATGTGCTTTTTTTGTCATATCTTTTTATAAAAAACAGTGGAGAAAAATGGCCCAGCTTGTGCCGATAGGGCTCATGTGGATAATAAGTTTCATCAGCACCTATGTAGTATCTCTTAGATTTATCGAAAAACTTAATTATTTGGTAAATTATTGGGATTGGCATTTTGTGCCCCTTCCGTTTAAAACTTTTGCTGATATAAAAATCTTTTCAGACCTTTTGGTATCGTTTTTTTCAGATCCTTTAGGAATATATTTTCATGGTCTTGGGATTGCCCTATTCTTAATAGGGTGCATTGCAATGTATGTAAGGAGAAAGAGGATTTTACTTATTGTGCTTTCACCAGTACCATTTGTTTTAATAGCATACAGTTTACATAAATATCCGTTTAGTGGCAGATTGTTATTATTTTTAGTTCCTCTAGCGTTATTAATCATAGCAAATGGGTTTTATTTTATTGTTACACTTCTTTCGCGAAACCGGTTTCAAATAGGAATAATAATAGGAGGATTGTTGATTTTGCCTTCTTTGATTACAACGAGTCAACAGGTTGTTAATAAATATCGTGCTTGGGAGGTACGGGAGGTTATGGCTGTTCTCGACGAGCATATTAGAGAGGGTGATTATATATGTCTGTATCATTGGGCTAATGCTCCGTTTCAATACTATATTAAAAGATATAATGCTATACAAAAGCAAGAAAAGAATATCCATTGTATAATGCCCAGCTATGATGATTGGAACCAATATTGGTATCGGTTATCTCTATTGCGTGGCAAAAAACGAGTGTGGATGGTGTTTTGTGGCGTCTATAGTCAGTCAGGCGTTGATGAAGAAATGCTTATGTTATATTATTTAGATATTTTAGGCAAAAGGGTTGGTTCAATGAAGACTATTGGTGCATCACTCTATCTGTATGACCTCAGTCTAAACAAATCTGATGAAGAAGCAGCGTAACCGTATAATCATTATGTTTCACTGGAGGATCGATGTTTACGGGGATAATTGAAAAGGTTGGTACCTTGAAGGCGAAAAAGACAAAATCTGATATGCATGAGGTGTGCATTGCTGTTGATACACTGTGGAACGACTTTCAAATAGGGGAAAGTATTGCAGTGAACGGTGTATGCCTTACGGTTACCGGTTTTAAGAAAAATATGTTTTTTGCTGATGCATCACAACCGACGCTTGCGGTGACTACTATAGGGTTACTCAAGAAAGGCGCTTTCGTAAACATAGAACGAGCATTACGTATTGGTGACCGGCTTGGCGGGCATTGGGTTCAGGGGCATGTTGATGGGATGGGACAGATAAAAAGAATTGTAAAGAATAAAAAGGATATTTTTTTACACATCGGTGTTTCACCTGCGATACGAAACAACATGGTGATGAAGGGGTCGGTGGCAGTTGATGGTGTGAGTGTAACTATCCAGGAGATGAGCTCCGATTCTTTTTCCGTTGTCATTATTCCTCATACCTTTAAAAACACCTCATTCACTCTTTTGAAAGTTAATGATCGGGTGAATATTGAAGTCGATATTCTATCGAAGTATGTTAAACAACATTTAAAAGGAGAGAAATCTTCTCTTACGGCACAATTGTTACAGGAGGAAGGATTTTAGGCGTTTTGAAATAGTAGTTGATAAATTTCAATTTTTTGATACTATTTTATAACGACACAATTCTCGGATACTTAAATCACAAGAAAAAAGGATGTTCTAATGACGAATAACGAATTATTAAAAGAAAAATGCAACCCGGCAAGCTACGAGAAGCTTATGGCGCTTCGGAATACGAAACTACATGAATTTGTTGCATCCTATGCCGAATTATGTAACCCGAATTCAATCTATGTAGGTACAGATGCAAAGGAAGATAGGGCCTATATACGACAACAAGCGTTGAAGAATGGAGAAGAAAAAAGTCTTGCCATTAAGGGGCATACGATCCATTTTGACGGGGCGCAGGATCAAGCGCGAGATAAAGCACAAACGAAGTATCTTTTACCACACGGAGCTGATTTAACGTCAGTACCAAATGCAATAGAAAAAGGGCCGGGAATAGAAGAAATTCGTTCGATTCTCAAGGATATAATGGTTGGAAAAGAGATGTATGTGTTGTTCTTTTGTCTTGGCCCGACGGGGTCTGAGTTTTCTATTCCCTGTGTTCAGCTTACCGATTCAAGCTATGTCGGGCATTCAGAATACATACTCTGTCGAACTGGGTATGAACAGTTTAAAGAAATTGGCTCATCAGAAGCATTTTTCCGCTATGTGCACAGTGCTGGCGATTTAGAAAATGGTGTGAGTAAGAATGTTGATAAGCGGAGAGTCTACATTGATATTGAAGAGGATATTGTATACAGTACAAATACGCAATATGCCGGCAATACCGTTGGTCTTAAGAAGCTTTCCCTGCGGCTGGCTATTCAGAAGGCATCTCGTGAAGGATGGCTTGCTGAACACATGTTTCTTATGGCAGTACATGGGCCAAAGGGCAGGAAAACCTATTTTAGTGGTGCCTTTCCCAGTGCGTGCGGAAAAACATCGACAGCAATGTTACCCGGAGAAACGATTATCGGTGACGATATAGCCTATTTACGAAAATATAAGGACGCCTTGCATGGAGTCAATGTTGAGTGTGGGATCTTCGGCATTATTCAGGATGTTAACGACAAGGATGATCCGGTTATTTGGAAGGTTCTTTCAACGCCGGGACAGGCTATTTTTTCTAATGTATTGGTCTGTGATGATAATCATCCCCGCTGGTTAGGTGACGGAAGACCGGCTCCTGAAAAGGGGATAAATTTTTCTGGACAATGGCATAAGGGGAAAAAAGATGCTGACGGGAAAGAGATTCCCTCTGCACATAAAAATGCGCGCTACACCATTAGTTTATATGATCTCAGCAATACTGATAGTGAATTAGATAATCCACACGGCGTTCCCGTACGCGGTATTATTTATGGCGGCAGAGATTCGAGTATTTTACCACCCGTACAAGAAGCATTTAACTGGGAGCATGGGATCATAACCATGGGAGCTTCACTGGAATCGGAGACAACAGCGGCGACCTTAGGAAAAGAAGGGGTCCGGCAAATAAATCCGATGTCGAACCTTGACTTTCTTTCAATTTATCTGGGAACGTATATTAATAACAATTTACAGATTGTTAAAGGGATTGAGAAACCGCCGCGTATCTTTCTCGTCAACTACTTCCAGAAAGATAAAGAGGGGAACTATTTAACCGCTATGGAGGACAAGCGTGTATGGATAAAATGGATGGAACTGCGTGTCCATGGGGATGTCGATGCGATTAAATTGCCTACCGGATCTATTCCGGAATATGAAGATCTGAAACGATTATTTAAGGAAGTACTCAATAAAGAATATACAGAAGAGGATTATCTGAAGCAGTTTTCTATAAGGGTTTTGGAAAATTGTGCGAAGATTGCGCGAATTAAAGAATTTTATACAAAACATAAGAAGAATGTACCTGATATTTTATTTACCATACTTGATGAACAAAAAAAGCGGCTTGAGCGGGCACACGAAGAACATGGAGACTCTTTATTTCCGCCTGCGTTTCGACATAGTCAGTAGCATAAAAAAGGATGTACACGAAGCGGCAAAAGAGGTATAATTTCCGCCACTTATGATTTTTGATATACGGGGAAGTTGGGTGAAAATCCCACGCGGTTGCGCCACTGTGAACGGGGATGAACGTCGTAATGGCCACTGGGGGAGACAAGGATAAAGGATAAAGGTAAAAGGAAAAACAAATAAAGGCTGTATTTGTTTTATCCTTTATCTTTTTTCCTTTTTACTTGCTCATTCCGGGAAGGTACGATTAGTAAAATGATCCGTAAGTCAGGAGACCCAAAAGACACTTGGCATTTTTTCAATGTCAAGGACGCCTTCGATAAAAAGGAAAGATTAAATCAATGCAAACGACTCAAAGAGCTCTTATTTCCTTATTGTGGAAGTAAGAGCTCTTTTTTAATGATGGCATCAGTTATGAAGTGTAACGACATAACTGATATGCCGGAATTAATCCCGTACAATACGAAGTATTGTATCGGGATAGCGTACCTGAAAGAAACATGGGGGGGATAATGAAGAGTGTGTTGATGGATGAAGTGAGCGTAAGTTATAAGGCCGCCTGCCCTGCCTACCGTCAGGCAGGAATTATCCCGCGAAGCGGGAAACGAGGATGAACATGATGAAAAGAACAATTACGTTAGTGCTAACGGCAGCGTTTTTTGCTATGACTAGCGTGGCCGGGGCCGATGATACGGTCCGGCGCGTTGTCTCGCTCGCTCCGGCTATTACCGAGATCATTTATTCGCTCGGCGCCGAGGATGTGCTTGTCGGTGTGAGTGACTACTGCGATTATCCGCCGGCTGCGTTCACGAAAGAAAAGGTGGGTGGTTTTATTAACCCGAACCTTGAGAAGATCGTCTCACTTTCCCCAGACATGGTGATCCTTTCCCCCAATAGCGGTACGCAACAGATCCAGTCCCGGCTTGACAGGCTCGGGGTGAAGAATACGGTCGTTAGTTTTTATACGATTGAAGAACTTATCGATGCCTATAAAGTGATAGGGAAAATGCTGGGCAAAGAACAGGAAGCAATTGCGTTCGAAAATACCGTACGCGGCCGTATGAAAAGTATCTCATCCCGCGTGCAGGAGGCGGCGAGCCCGCTGGTGCTCTTTGTGCGCTCCCACGAGCCGCTCTATGTGGCAGGATGCGGAACCTATGAAGACGACCTTATCACGGTCGCGGGCGGAAAACAATGCATTGTGGAAAGCGCGGTGCGCTACCCGCAGTACAATATTGAAGAGATCATACGGCTCAATCCGGCGATCATTATCGACGCGACATTTTATGAGACACCCGATTTTTTGCAGCGCAGGCTCATCCGGGATTTTTGGTCTTCGGTGAAGAGTATCGACGCCGTCGCGAACGGACAGGTCTATATCATCAAGACCGATATCCATTCGGTGCCGGGGCCGCGTACGCCGCTCATGCTCGATATCATGGCGCAAATTGTGCATCCTGAGATCTTCGGCGAAGAAACCACATACAGTGAACGGATAATTACGGAGTAATATGGAACAAGGGACGACAACCAGGCTCACGGCCGCCCGCGTCATAGTGATCATGAGCATTCTTATGTTCCTTTCACTTGCGGTCATCTTCGGCGCGCTGCATTGCGGTGTGCTTAAGATCGGGACGCGTGATATTGTCTCCTGCCTCATCGAGAAGATGACGCAGCCCGACGTGCCGCACGTCGAGGCACGCATCAGCCTTATCGTGTGGGATATCCGCTTGAAACGGATCATGCTTGCGTTCGTAGTCGGGATGGCTCTTGCGGTCAGCGGCTGTATCTTTCAGGCACTGCTTAGGAACTCGCTTGCCGATCCGCATATTCTCGGGACTTCATCAGGCGGCGCGCTCGGCGCGGTGCTTGCCACGGCATGCGGCATCCCCATTTTTTTACAGAACATCATCACCGTCCCGTTTTTTTCATTCGCAGGTTCTCTCGGCGCGATGGGACTGGTGTACGCTTTATCGAAACGCAAGGGGGAACTGTCGGTCTATTCCTTGCTTCTTGTCGGGGTGATTTTAAACTCGTTCTTTATTTCGATTGTCATTTTTATCGAAACGATCGTCAGCCATGACCAGCTGACGAGCATCTTTTTCTGGCTGCTCGGAAGCCTCTCGAACGTGAACGGGACGCTTATTGTAGTCGTCTCCGTAGCGGTGTGTGCGAGTGTCACCGTGCTCTTTTCCCAGACCCGTAACATCAACCTGCTTACCCTCGGCGATGAAAAAGCGCGGCAGTTAGGCGTCTCGACCGAACGGACCAAAGCGATCTGTTTTATCGGCGCTTCTTTTATTACCGGTCTCTCAGTCGCGGTGAGTGGCCTGATTGGGTTTGTGGGGCTTGTCGTGCCGCATATCGTGCGGCTTCTCTTTGGGCCTGACCACCGGCTGAGCCTTCCGGCGAGCGCGCTTGTGGGCGGGATGTTTTTGGTGATCGCCGATACGATTGCGCGCACGATCCTTATGCCGCAGGAACTGCCGGTCGGGGTGGTGACCTCGTTTATCGGCGCCCCGTTTTTTATTTTTCTTTTAAAGAAAAAAGAAACACGAAGGATTGTATAAATGAGCACGTAACTTATGGAGTGCAAAGCACGACATAAGTTACTGTGCGAATTTATCCAGCTTCGCTGGATACTGTTTGTAAACATAAATTATTGTGCGCCTGCCTTGCCGGCAGGCAGGAATTTATCCCGTTAGACAGCAGTTAAAGTATTGTCTAATCGGGATGAGTCATACAATACACACAACGGAGTAAATATGACTGGTAATGCTATTACCGTTGAAAACGTTTCTTTTGCATATAAAACAGCGCGGGTCATCACCGATTGCAGCGTAACCCTTAGGCAAGGTGCATTTACGTTTCTTATGGGGCCCAACGGCGCGGGAAAAACAACTCTCATTAAAGTTATGTGCGGTCTTCTCAAAGCTCAGTGCGGTACGGTTACGATCGATGGCACACCGCTTGCGGTGCTTACCAACCGTGAGCGCGCGCGCCGCATCGGTGTGATCGAGCAGGATACGTCATACCTGTACCCATACACGGCTGAAGAGGTTGTTTTGATGGGCCGTTATGCGCATGCCTCGTTCGGGATGTTTGAGTCGCCGGAAGACGAAGAGAAGGGGCACGAAGCCATGCGGATGACCGATACACTCAAGTTCCGGGACCGTTCCGTCCTGACTTTAAGCGGCGGGGAGCGGCGGCGCGTTGAAATAGCACGCGTTCTTGCTCAGGAGGCGGATATTTTACTGCTTGATGAGCCGTCATCCCATCTTGATATAAAACAGCAGCGGGAACTTTTTAAGCTGCTCCGGATATTGAATAAAGAAAAAGGGATCACCCTTTTTATTATTTCACATCATCTCAACTTTATCCGGGAATACGGCGAACAGGTTTTTTTTATGAAGGACGGGAAAGTTTCGAAAATTGATAATGTCGATGTACTGAGTGCTGAAGATAATCTTATTAAAATGTTTTAAGTGCGATCCTATGGAGACATTTCCTATGACAAAGAAGATCATATACTCTTTAGTAATAATGGTAGTTGTTACGTGCCTGACACTGTGTCTTGCTGAAATTATCGTCAGGATTTTCTCACCAAAACATGACAAGATGCAATGCGTAGTGCCTGATCAAAAGTACGGATATTTCATGAAGAAAAATTTTAGTGAGCACTATCGCTATCCCGGCTCTGATCATCAGATCACTATACAAACAAACAGGTGGGGATTGAGAGGCACAGACTATGATGCGTCTCGATTGTCAAATCCTGCTGTTACAAAGGTGTTGCTTCTTGGTGATTCATATACATTTGGTTATGGTGTCAATCGGGAAGATACCTTTGCCTATAAACTAGAAACGTTATTGAATGCATCGGGTAATGCCTTTCTCGTGATCAATGCTGGTGTTGGCGGCTGGGGAACGTTGCAGGAAATAACATATGCAAAAGATCATTTCCGTGTTTTTAAACCAGATATTATTGTGTTTACGTTTTGTAGAAATGATCCGAAAGATGATTTAAAATTTTCACACAACCTGTATGGCGGTGAAAAAGGCCTTATGCGCTTTCCCGGTAAACAATTTTTTCGTCATCATTCACATCTCTATGATTTTCTTTTTAGGGTATTTCATGGGGACTTAGAAACATTTCTGTTTAAACAAAAGATGCGTCAAAAGAAGATACCCTTTGATACTGCTCGTCGCCGCCCCTTCAATAGCGACCGTATTACCGAGGAAGAATGGAAAAGAACCGGTACGTACATAACGAATTTTTATAAAGAATTCCTCGCCTTTAATACCAAAGGAGTTGTATTCGTGCAATCAGCTGAGCCATGGAATATGGCCATGCGGAGCCATTTACAATCACTTTCTCATAATAAAAATTTACGGTATATTGATTTATATGATGAAGCAATTATATTGACGCCGGACAAGCGGAGTTTACCATACGATCCACATTGGAGTCCTGCGGTACATTCACTGTCGGCAAAGAAGCTCTGTAAAGTTATTCTGGGACGTGAGTGACGATACGACTTAGCGAGAGTAATGAAGCTAAGTCGTATATCGGAACTTACCCCCACACCAATTATGTGAGGGGTATGTGAATGATTTGAAATAATTGGTGGGGGGTTAATTCCTGCCGGCAGGCAGGCAGGCGCAGACGGCCTAACGGCCTACAATTTACGTCACGTACGTTCCGTAAATTGAGTGCGAAGCCAGCCCCGTTAGAGATACACTATGTATTATATATACGTATTACGAAGTAAAAAAGATAATCGTTTTTATACCGGTTTTACGAGTGATTTACGGAAACGCTTCAGCCAACATAATGAGGGAGCTATTGTTG
>JAHJGZ010000068.1 GCA_018823795.1 Candidatus Omnitrophota bacterium | reverse complement strand
TGCGGGGGCATGAACGGTGAGCGGAACAGCACGATTATTTCTTGTTGAGTCTTTAAGATTGGGAAAGTCCAGTACGGTTGTCCTATGCGGTCCTGGCGCCTCATATGAAGAAAGAAAACGTTCTGTTACCGGTTCCCTCTTTAGGGCGCGCTGCTTCTGTTTTTTCGTCAGACGCTGCTGCCACCTGTTATGCATCCTCTCGCGCCACGATTCTCCCTCGGCAATGGAAGGGTGACTGTTCATCATTACGACGAGCACAGCAAGATAGCTTATTATTTTGAGATATGGTTTCATTACTACCTTCCCCTCTTTTTTTAAACACCACCCTCTGCCCCTTCCGCCAACCCAACTGTTTTATCATCCGTTTAGGCAAGGTCAGTGAATAGGTCTCTCGACAGGTAATGGAAATCTATCGAACGTTCTCTCGGTCTGGTTTCGCTGTGGTGACCTTCCGGAATTTCGAGGTTAGACACTTACAACATTACATCTTCACTTTTTGGCGGCTCTAACATTTTTTGTTCATAAAAATGAACGAAACGTTTACGCGTGGTACTATCTGTTTTATCCGTAATTTTAACCCCGTTCTGTGCACATTTTTTTCCCTTCTCGGGGCCTGACCACATAACAACAGCGTGGAGGACCATGTCTCCCAGATACTCGAGATTAAATTTGAGTACGACGAGCGTATTTTTTTTAATAAATGATGATGACTGAATACAGAGCCCTGAGTGGCTGATATTCAGTATTGTAGTGGAGGCCTCCTCACCAGAACCGACTATTTCATACGTTGCCGGTAAATCAATGTGGAGCCGCCAATAGTCTCTTCGTTCATTCATAAATGAGCACGCACGTTATGGAGTGCACAGCACGACATAACGTGCTATGCGCCTGCCTGCCGGCAGGCAGGAATTAATCCTTTTTAAAGGAGTTGCCTTTAAAAAGGGTTAATGACAAATAATCTTTTTCGGAATCCGCAGAACGACGTAACAAATAGGCCTTTATGCCGTCTGCGAATTGATCCAACTTTGTTTGCTATGTCGTGTCTTCAGGTATATATCAATTTACAACAGAACTTTTGCCGATTACCGAGCTGTGTACGAATACAATCGTTTTAGTTCATTGTAATAGACATTTTTAATGGGGCAGCGATGGTGATCGGGATAAATAATATAATATTCTTTCCCGCTTGTGCGTGAATAACTACCCACCTTCTCAATGAAATCCTCAACCGTAGTTATTTCGTCAAAAAACTTATGAACTTTATAATCAAGCACTTCTGCCGCTGTATTCCCCGGCGCCGTAATACCGTTTCGATAGAACGTATACGGTGAATATCGTACCAGATTAATTAAATAACCAATTTTTGCTATTTCATCCTTATATTGATTCTCGTACAGTTTATATGCAGTCGTTTCGGCTATATCAGTCCTTTCAAAATAGGCATGGTCAATGTCCTCGACCACCAGATCACGTATGTGTTCATGGAGGAGGCTACAGCCTGAAAAACTCACGACGCAGAGTGCCAGTATCAACCATTTATTCACCACAGCTTTCCTGTGTAAGAAAAAACTTTTCATAGATTATATTATATCAGCGCTCATATAGTTGGACAATTAATTTATTGCATCAGTTCGATCGTGATAAGCTCCGGTACGCGATGTCGATCCACCGGTCAGTCGATAAAACTCCGGTGCTCCATTCGTCCCATTCCTCGAGCACTCCCTCCTGCTTAATATCTTCAGCCGTCTTCCCCTCTTTAAGAGCAGTATGTATAATTTCACTCGTCGCAACGAGCATCCGGTGATATGCCCTGAGCTCAGTGATGCCCGAAAGCGGTCCATGCCCCGGAATGATTATTGCATCAGCAGGTAATTCATCGAGGATTTTTTTGACGTTAGCAGTAAAGCGCTCAACGTTTCCGCCATGATCCAGATCAATAAAGGGGAACATGCCCGAAAAGAAAAGATCCCCCATATGCACAACGCCGGCCTTTTCAAAAAATATGACGCTGTCCCCATCAGTATGGCCCCCCGGGACATGAATAACACGGATCGTCTCATCATTGAAATGGAGGGTGAGGTCTTTACTAAAGGTAATGACCGGCAATGCCTCTTTCGGATGCGGCTCTGAAACCATATTGAATTGTTCAATAATCTGTCTCGTTTCGAGCAGTGTACGTACGTTTTCATGTGCGATGATATGAGCGTCCTTGCCAAATTCCTGATTGCCGCCGGTGTGATCCCCGTGCCAATGGGTGTTTAAAACAAATGCCGGTGTATCCCCGCCAATGTTTTTGATCGCCGCCAAAATTTTTTCACTCAGCGGCGCAAATTGATCATCAATGATGAGTGTGCCATCGGTTCCGACCGATACACCGATATTCCCCCCTGATCCTTCAAATATATAAATACTTTCGCTGATTTTAATCGCTTTAATTTCTATCGCTGAAAAATCCTGTGCGAAAAGAATGCGCGGCAGTGAAAAAAAGAGACCAACAAGTACTAACGCAATAAAATATTTTTTCATGAGTAACTATCTCCCTTTATACGATTTAATTCTAATACTATTACAATCTTTTCCCCACCTCGATTGCTTCACCATCCTCTGGGGCAGCGTTAGTGAATAAGTCCCGCTACCGGTAACAGTGATTTTTTTTGATATTTTCATTGTCTAGCTTTAGCTATAGGTGAGCATGTGACGTATGTCAATAAAACGTTTTTTTTCATAAAAAATTACTTAATTAAGATATGCTAATGATTTTAACTTATTAAGAATCTCTTCTGATGGCTGATTGTCCGGTGCGATACATGGTTCATTGAATGCAGAATATTGATTGTAAAGATCATAAAAATCAGAACGTAACTTTTTCTCAAGATGTTTATCCTCTAAAGGATTTTTTTCCCAACGGTCTCGTTTAAAATTAAATATTTTTAAACATTTTTCCTGCGTCTTGTTGGTTATTAAAAATTGCGTTTCGTCAAAACCCACAATCAATTTTGCATCATCTACGATAACGGCCTTTTTCAGTACGTCACGTGCAACCTCAGTAAGAATTACCCTCCTTCCTTTTTTGTTTGCACTTTTTATAAGTGATTTTCCCTGAATGGGATGCGGAATGGCTAGTCCCAGCACATCTAAAATAGTCGGGTATATATCAAGCAAACTTACATTGTGCGATATCTTCATACGTAGGTTATTTAATTTCATAATAAGAGGAACATGAATCTCTTCGTTGTATACACTCTTGCCATGCTCATAATCGCCATGCTCGTGAAACTGTTCTCCGTGATCTGACGTTATAATGATGAGTGAGCGATCGTACAGCTCCCGTTCTTTTAGATACGTACATATTTTTTCAAGTTCAGTATCAATAAAAAATATTTCACTATCATATTTGTTTATTTCACTCAAATCAGCTTCACGGTAATCATATTCGTCAATTATCCCCCCCTTATATATATCACGACCTTCAGGAGGATCATAAGGCTTATGAGGGTCATAATAGTGTATATACAAAAAGAAAGGACATTGGATAAACGTATCAGAATCGAGTAGCTCATATACCTGTTTGTTTATACATGATGCATCTGTGTTATCAAAAGATAAAAAGGTATCAAACCCTTGAGCATAGCCAAGTTCAGGATTGAGCAGACCATTGCCAGTAATACACGCGGTATTGTAGCCATTTTCTTTTAATGTCTCAGCAATCGTTTTAAAATTATTAGGGATCCTCCAAGCAAACCAGGGATTCAACTCATCTGAACCCATACAATAAAATATAG
>JAHJGZ010000067.1 GCA_018823795.1 Candidatus Omnitrophota bacterium | reverse complement strand
TGCCAATCGGCAATTAATTGTAATTTTTGGTCCATAGGGTTTGTTTTGATCCACGGCATGGTATTTACCTCCTTGCCGTAGATTATAAACTGTTACCTATGTCCCCGGTTTATTTTGTTAACTATGTTACCAGTTTGTACCGTACCAGCTACCTGCTTCCCGTCAGGCAGGCGAAGTGATGTAAAGTATGTCTTCATGTAAATTGCGCAGGCGCCTGCGCAATTACGCAGTCTGATTGCACTATGTTTTCACTTACCACATACTATACATTGTGTGAAAATAGGTAAGATATACAAATACAATAGGTTAGCGATTCATTATTGATTAACTACGTAGTGGCTACGTAGTTGTACTATTTGGTTTACACGGGGCACGGTAGGTTTTAGTGGGGATCACTTACGAAGTCTACTCGTCACTCTGACCGCGTAGGTGGAACCTATTTGTTATGCGGCTATTGCAATGAGTCGTCTATTCATCTCTGCAATAAGGGCTTTGTTCAATTTATCGTGTATGGCCTTGTTCAGTGAATAGCCATTTGCTCCTCTTTGAACCCATCCCTGATCAAATGTTTCTAAATCTATAACAATCTTTCCATCCAATGTTAACGATCTTGCAAGAAGTACATTAAAGAAAAGGTTAAACGTTACCAGTTCTCCGACCAAGGTATCGAGTTCTCGAGAAAAACAAAATGTTTTTTTCCGGACCCTATCAGTTCGGTACGATACAGTCGTAAACCCCGTTAGAGAACGTTTTTGTGTATCTTTATGCAATAATACTATTTCTTTATCATTTGTGAGCATCTTTGAGTTATCGTTTTTCTCCTTATCATCCTCTAACGGGGTAAATGCCAATATAAGATGCGCCTCATCCATTGCTTCCTTTGGCACGTCGGTATTAATCTTGATGCCTCTCTCACGTTCAATGTCAGATAAGAGCTTTTTCACATACAGATTATACTCGCGACTTTCTCTAAAAGAATCGTCAATATATATATTGAGCTCCGGCATCTTTCCGTGTTCTTTGATGGTTTCTATATATAAAGAAGCGTTTAATATTGCGTCTCTACTGTTCTCTGCCATCTCTTTGTACACGATGGCATCAATACTATTATATATATCTCGGAAGAGGATATCCCTAAATGCCTGTGTATCATGAAATTTTTTCATTGCTGCAAGAGGTTCAGATATGATGTCATTCCATAAGAGATCATAATTTTCATCCGCCAACAGTAACAAATTCGTTGCAATGGAAATAGCATCTTTACTTTGTGCAAAATCTTTTATCTGACATACCGAAAGTAAAAAAGCGACCTTTAAATACACTTCAGGATCCGCATCTGCCCTTCGTGCTTCGGCTACGAGTTCAGAATGTAATCGTGCCATATTATGCCGGTCTATCCTTTCTTGCCACGCATTCGTGTCTTTCTGTAATGGTATGAGATAACTCCACCGCAGGAAAAGATCCATGATGACATTCATCGTAATGTTCGTATCATCCGTAGACAATATTTCGTAAAGCTTTTTACGGGCTTCATGAAAGATTTGACTTTCTCCAAACTCTTCACCAACCGTCTGTCCAACTTTTTCTTTTAAAATCTGTGCAGCCTTTTGTGCCACCGCTCGTGCAGAACGGCTTTCAAAGAAAAGTCCGTATTTAATAATTAAATCCCGTAACGTACTGACCGCTTCTTTATCTCCAGTCACAGCAGCTTCGAGAAACTGGAGGGGAATCCACACGATATTGTCCTGGACACTATCTCCGCTCACATCATCCCGCGTAATAAGAAAAGATCCCCTTTTCTCAACAAACTCGAGAAATTGTTCAAAATTGCTTTCCTTGATGTCACTCATTACGTCTTTCAACACATTCTCATATCGTGCAATATCAATATTATCTTCTCCTTGAACCTGTATTCCTTCGATAATCAATTCATCCTTATTCGGTGAGTGAGGATTATCCGTGTCCGGCGTTACTTCTTGTGTTCCTTCAATCTCTTCATCTGTTTTTGGTTTTCCAAGCACCGTATTGCCAATCCATCTTGGATCCCACCTGACAGGACTGGGATCATCACCATATCCCCGGCTATTTTCCGGTGCAACAATTAAATCTTTAAAATATGGTAGAATACAGGGTGCCATGCGTCCATGTCTGATTTCATTGACCCGAAGTGTCCATCCACGGCGGAGAGCTTCACAACGAAGGAAATTGAGAATACTTTTTCCAATCCCGCGATATTGACCGAATCCTCGTCCATTAATAGTCCGAATGTTTTCAAGGATTATCTCTTTATAGTCTTCATCCAATGTTATGGATACATGATTGCCATCAAATGTCTTGCCGTCAAATGTAACATCATAATATACATGTGTGCCTTTTCGTCGCGACTCTTCTCTTGTATGATCACGATGGAGTTCAATAAGGATGGTCGGATCATCAACATGACGAAACGTAATCTCTTCATCTGTTAAAATTCCGTTGATCTCATTTACCACCGTTTCTTCGTCGGATGATGTTGTAATAACCCATTCGTTTTTCTTAATCTCCTCTTTAAAGAAAGCTGTCATTGCATCAATATTATTATCAATTGTTCCACGTAATTCTTTATAAAAATGTTTAACATTCGACGGTGTTAGTAAGAATGGCGGTAACCCTTTTTTCAAAAGAATAAAGTTAAGAAGAAAAGCTGCGCATCGATGATTTCCTTGATAAAAAGGTGAGAGTTTTAAAAATTTTATATATAGCTTGGCTGCAAATCGTACAGGATCACGCTTAATTTTTGGTAAACTTTTTTCAGCAAACATCTCTTCCAAGATTGCTATAAATGCTTTTTCTTTTCCCTTATCAACCCCCGCTGCAGCATGTGGCTCAATTATTTTCTGAAAGTCTATAAGTGCTTCTTTTATTTTTTGAATAGTACAAGACTCATCTTTTATAAGATTACAGAATAGTGATAATCCTTTAATGTACGCATCAATATTGATATAAAATTCCTGTGCATCAGGATATATCTGCAGTATTTTCGAATAGTTACTACGTATCGTATCGGATGGTACAGAAAGTTCAATGCGTCGGTTGTACCATGGCGTGTTGATCAAGGTGGATTGGTTACTCTCTGAAAGTTTCTCTGACACATCATTGCTGGACTGGTTATCTTGAGCAACATTTTTAAAGGTCTCTTTATATATCGTCTCAAACTCGGCGTCTCTACCGCTCATGTGCCAGTCCGGATCAAATTGCCGCACTTTTTTAAGGAGTGAGGCAAATTCATCTTTATCTGATGTAAATAACGAAAAATACTGCCACACGCGTCGTTCAATTTCCCGCGCACTGTGCATGCGCCCCTGTTCTGCCTCTTCAGTAGTATCAAAATCAAATCCGGGAACCGGTTCAACCGGCGTTCCGCCATACGCATAAAAATCATTCAGTCCACCTCGATCAGTAACAATAAGTAATGCAAGCAATAACGCTAACTCCTGGTTTGCAATACCGCCTGGTTCATCAATCGACGGCATAAGCGCCATGTGCGATGCTGCCCCAATCTGTTTTGCAAGAACCGGATCAAACCGTTCGACAAATCGAAATTGTCCTGCATAGTCAGGATTTTGTTCATATTCACGTAACCTGCGTGCAACCACTTCACCCGCTTCTTCTCCGGGAGTTCCTAAAATAACAACTTGTACCTTGTTACCATTTTTATCTCGCATGTTAAGTAATTCTTCGATTAACGGACGACCATAAATACCGTGGGTAAACAAAATATTGAGTCCCTTTTGTTTGACAATGCGGGTTACGATCCCAATAAGAAAATTATTTCGGTTAACTTCTAACCCGAGCTTTTGTTGTAATGCTTGCGCATTGCGAGTTTTAAATACTAGTTCATCATTTTCTATCATGTTGGTAAATTCATACGAATCATCGCCGACAACAATCCCGGTTTCTCGCAATACCGTATCAAGGTTTTCTGCTCTATTGCCTTCGGCACGAATACCGTTATACACCGCTTCAAGTTTATGCCGTAATGAACGTAAGAGGCCATCAAACTGAAACCCACGTGACGGTGTTAATGATTCTTCAAGATGGCCTTTGCTGACAAATAAAATTTTATCAGCATATAAAAATGCGCCTTTCATAACATTATGCCGGCCAAGATGTTCCATCCCTGTGTTTCCATAACCGTACAAAATTTCGGGACGTAATCGTGACATTTTTGCGACCTCAACAATAACGGTATCGGGCGTGTCACTATCATACATATGCCGTTGCGCGTCCTGAAAATACCGATGATACTGCAATACACCGATAGATTCGAGATGGCGGATCATTTCGTCATTTCGCCAAGCCTGTTCAATCCACGGTGATAATCGTTGATATTCAAGATTATGCACAGTAAAAATCGATGCAGGCTTAATACCACGAGGCCAGTTACTATCATTATAAAATTCTTTTAAAAATATCGGTCCAAATCCAGCCTGCCAATCATTAAAATGAAACACATTGACCGGTAAATCAAACTGTCGAAATATCTGTATCGGTGCATGAGAAAGCATAATTGCTTCAAGATAGCCGCCGATATAATAAGGATTTGGTTTACTATACAGTTCAACAAAGAAATGTCCGCTTTCATCGTACAGTAAAAATACCGGAACTTCATGCTGCATAATGCCGATGACAGTAAGCGGAACGCTTCCACTTCCAATCGGAATATTCAGCCGCGTAATAATACTGCCGTCAAATGACGCAAGGAACCGATCAAGCGTTCCGTAATTTTCTTTCACGTCAGCGGAAAAAAGTGGGACGACGACATGTGAGGCAATTCCTCGCTCTGAGAGTACCAATGGGACATCTTTCATATACACGGTCTGCCCTCCGCTACGGCCGCTTACCGATTTCATTCGGCGTTGGTTTTTATCGATGAGGGGCAGTTCCATCGCCGTCAGCGCTACGGACACCGTATCACGCTGTTGCGCAATTTCTATACGGGACGCTACGCCTTCGAGAAATAGCTTTTTATGAATATAATTTCGTAACTGGGTCCCTACATTCCCTTTGTACGGATTGTCATCTGTTTGCTGCTCTTTCAACTCTTTATCAGGATAATGCTGTGGAAAAAGCTTTTGTTGAAGTACTATCGCTGGATAATGACCGAGTAATGGGCAGAGGATTTCATGCAGAAGGTATTCATCAACTAATGAGGGTGGGCCTCGTCCCTCAAGTTCTTTTATGACGTCAGTTGCAATAAAAAGTTCATTGTTTTCGTATGCATACATTCCTACAAAGAAATCATCCGCTTCTTCTATAATAGAATCAAACCCGTACATTTTGATTGTTTTTAGCTTTTCTTGAATATCAGATGGTACAAGGTCTCTTTTTTCTTTCAATATCCGCTTAATCCTATCTCCATAAATAGTGCTCACATCATTTTTCTTGATCTCTTCCCGCTGTTCATCAAATTTTGCTTTTGCTCGCTCCCCTTGCCAGATAAAACCATCCTTGGGCAATGGTTGTATAACCGCACGTATCTTTTCAGCAACGATTTCACTGGTATGATCTAACATAAGATAGTGAGTCCCACTGAAGATGGGGATTAACTGTTTATCTTTGGAAGAAACATTTTCTATAATCTCGTTGGCCGACTCCGGCGGGACAAGGCCGTCGTCTGTTCCTTGAAAAATGACAAGCGGAACGGTAATATCCGGAAGGCTTTTTCTCACCTCCGCCTGTAAGAGGAGTGCCTGGTAGGCGGCAGGAAATGTATTGACGGTATATCCCTGCCATCGTGCCATGACTAACGGATGAAGTCCATCAGCAGTACGTTTTTTCCTTAACTTTATCCATCGTGCAAAAGGTTTTACCCGGGGATGGTTCATAAAAGGGACTATATGCCTAAGCTTATGTGTAACCCGAATTGCCGGCGCCGTCCCTATGATACGCGCCAGTTTCGGTAAATTTAAACTCCCCAAATAAAGAGCTAAAAGCCCTCCCATCGATTGACCAATTACTACGATGCGGTCGCAATCGTCCGCTAATTTTTTATACTCCGCCTCGACACACGCTACCCAATCCTGCCATGTTGTGTTATTAAAGTCTTCGATACTGGTAGCATGCCCCGGTAGGAGTGGTGCTCGGACAGCCACACCGCCATCATTATTGAGTTTTTCTGCCAGTGCTCGTACGGTTTCAGGCGTTGCACCAAAACCATGGATAAGCAACACACCGGTACGATTCCCGTTTTTCCCCGGTAAGAGAATAGGTTCAGAATTAAGATCTGGATTTTGAAAATATGCAGGAGGACCGCTCTCCTTCTGAATATCCCGCTGAGGCTTTCTTTGAGAGACATCATGAGGGCTTATCGTATCAATGATATCCTGATAATACGAGATATCGTGTCTCGTCTTATACTTAAGGCTATCCGGATCATCTAAATAAAGCTTGAGTTGTTCACTATTAATGATGCCGTCACCGTCTAAAAGTTTTAACGTCTTACCGATTTCAAGAATATGCTTCTTAATAAGGATTATCCCTTTTTCGATTGCCGGCTTTAAAGACGGATCAACTTTTGCCATATCGACCGCATTAACAAATTCAATGAAGGTATCCAGCGTTGAGAAAAAGATTTTGCGACGAAAATAGTCGTCAACATCAAGGGTGAATAAACTATGAATACGGTCAGCAAGTTTAATGAGTATTGCACTGCTTCCTTTTCTCGTGTCAGTATCAAGGGCTGCGATCATTCTTCGTAAATAGTCACTTTCCTTCTCATCCGGCTGTTTTGAAAGAAGTAGAACAACGTCACAAATGTCACCGCCAAACATTTTTCGAAGATTATCTTCGGTTACATCTCCATCTTCGATCGCATCATGGAGTAAGGCTGCAAGAAAAATCTCATGGTCTACGATACCACATCCATACCTCAGTATTTTGACAACCTCGGTCAAATGGCTCATAAAGGGGTATTCTTTTTTCTTACGCGCTTGAGAAAACCGTTTCGTGCCAACTGCATCTAATGCCGCCCAATATCTATTTCTATCTTCTGCACTTAAAGACATATTCAACTCCTTGAGCAAGGTGTCGAGTAATATGCCAGCAAGGAATCTCTTCCGAACCCTCATTTTATGATCTCTTTCAAATCCAGGAATACTATCATTA
This sequence comes from Candidatus Omnitrophota bacterium, assembly GCA_018823795.1. Lineage (GTDB taxonomy): Bacteria > Omnitrophota > Omnitrophia > JAHJGZ01 > JAHJGZ01 > JAHJGZ01. The sequence goes on along the minus strand of JAHJGZ010000067.1, from coordinate 12,562 downwards.
AGAAATTGTGCGAGGTACCGGGGAAAACCTCCGTTCACCTGATTATTTTCATTGACAATGGTTACGGGAACTTCTATTTGTGTCACAAAATGTATCGGCTCCCGTTTCTTTTCACTGTAAAAAGGAAAGAATGAATTTATTCTGATGTCTAATTCGGCAATGGTGCGCAATACTTTTCTGATCTTTTCGATATTCCCCGGTATATTCAAAAACTCAAATTCAAACAACCACTTTTTTTTCTGCATATCTTCGTAGTGGAAATCTTCAAAATCTTCAACCTCTTCCAGATTATGGACAATACGTTCCATATTCTCCGTGCGTTTCACTTTAATGCCGAATCGATACACCCGTGTACTATTCTCCTCAAACCGCTCCACCCACACAACCTGCGCTAAATCTTCCATTGCGTCCAAAAGGTCGGCTAAAAAACCAGGGCGTGAATGGTGATACGTAACGGTTAATTCACTATACCATTTATCTTCTTTTTTTGTCGGTGGCACATGTTTTACAATAACTCTTTTCGTACGTGTGTCATTGAGCATTCGTACGAGTTCGCCATATAAGATTTTTATCGTGATTCTTTTATGTAATCCTTGAGCAAACGCCTTTTGCTTTTCCAAGGCATCGATCCAATCAGGAATTTTTTCCCGAGTCAACCGCTCCATACGCGGATAGGGCCTTCCCTCTCTCGCACTCTCTGTGCCGCCATAAAAACGATCGGCGGCATACACGATGCTTACTATCTTTTCTAAAACCGTACGATGTGAAAAAGCAACGGCTTCTTGCGCATACAACAAATGCAAATAAGGATACCTATGTAATCCCTGCACAAGTATTTTCACAAAGTTCGGTACGGCCTTGCCGGCATCTTTCAACATTTTTAAAGATCCGAGGCCGTGTCTTTCCTGAATCGCTTTTTCTTGTACACTAAACCGCTTCCTCGATTTTCTCCCCGTAAGCAGCCGGAGTGAATTTTCATCTTTTATTTTACCTAAGTCATGAAGCCATGCTACAATTTTTACAAGTTGAATAATGCGTGCGTCGAGCTTATGTGCAGTAGCAATTCGTTCACTCAAATGCGCTACCCGCTCTGAATGCTCGAATACGATTTTCTTTTTTGCCCAGAGTGTAATATCGTTCGTTTCGGCAATGTTGTGCTTAAAAAACTGTACGATTTCTCCTTCCAGCGCTTTGAGCTCATCCAGTGTAAGCTCGTGCGGCAGTTCTTCAAAGCGTGTCGAGGATAGGTTATCGCAGACCACATGGAAGAAAGTAGTAAGACAGAATGCAATAACCGTTTTAACATTGAAATGAAAATAAGGCAGGGCTATAATGATAAGGGCATTGATAAATGCAACCGATACAATAAAAACAAACGGCGGCGGGTTCGGCATCCGGGCTTTTGGAAAAAGTTTGTGAACATAATGGGCACCTATGAAAAGCCCCCACGTAATACCTGTTGACAATTTAATTCCTATTGCAAGGCTTAAACCAAAATTCATTCCCCAAAAGAAAACCTGCTCAAGTGCCGGCTGTAATGACTGTAATGTTGGATAGTTCTCTAATGTCCGTGACAAGAGCGGAATCCGGCCGAGACCCTCACCCAGGCCTTTTTCTTTATGAGAAGCAGCTTCAAAAATTTCCTTTACCTTGGACATCTTTTCTGACATACGCATCGTCTTTGATAAAATACAAGAAATGGTTCCTTGTTCCTCCCATGCCAGAAGAGATTGATCGGCAACAGCATGGCCGGTTGAAATAATAATGGGAAATGTATATCCTGCCTTCCGCACCTCGTTCGTAAGAACTAATCCATCAATAATAGCACTGCCTTGGGGGGCTGGCATGGTTATATCGAAAATGGCAAGATCAAACTTGCCACCTGACTGAAAAACCTTTTCAATAATATCAAATGCTTCCTGGCCATTTCTTGCTACCCACACATTGTAATCACGCAGCATTCTTCGCAACAACTTCCTCTGCATGAATTCATCATCTGCTATTAATATATTGGGGCGCCCATCTTGTATAACCTCAGGTTCTGCCCTAAATGCCTCTTCCATTCTTTTTTCTTCATCGGCACGTAGTTCTTTGCCGGTCACCATTTTCCCTGCTCTTTTCATAGAGGGAATAAACATTCTTATCACAGAACCTTCATTTTCATTGTCAATATATAACCTGCCCGCAAAAAAAGTAATCACACGATGCGCTACCGCAAGAGAAGGGCTTTCTTTCTTGAGCCATTTGAACACTGCTGCCCTCTCCTCGCCGTAGCCTATGTCTATACGTTCCAGCTGTTTATCGCTAAACTGGCAATAATTGTTTTTAAAGGTAATAATAATCTCTCCGCTCCGTTCATTGACGTCAACTTTTATCTTTAAGGATTTTTCCTCCGGCGCCATGGCGGTGACCGGCGTCTTACTGCCTTCCAAAGACAACAGCAGGATATTATATACTGCATACTTAAAGGCCTCTTCCTCGGCTTGTATAAAAATGCCGTCTGCAAGATGGGATAGCACCTCAACTTTTTCGAATGCAATTGAATGCTGCGGAAAAAACCGTTTTGATCTCTTTAAAAACCGGGATACATCGTTAAGGGCGTTTTCCACATTCACTGGTTCCATCTTCTTCTTAAAACTGTTGCCAATCATAACAGCACGAAAATCTGCAATAACGGTTTTCATAACTCTCAAAGCCTGTGATACATCTTCAAGAATCTCTTGATTGTCTGCCGATTGTAGTGCCTCCTCGGCCTTGAGTTGAGTACTCATAGAAACGAGTTCCTGCACAATCTCTTCTATCGTTACGAGTGTTCTGAGGACATCTCCTGTAGTGCTCTCCTTCTGGCCAACCTTTTTTATCAACTCTTTCAGTTTGTTATACTTTCCCATTATATATCTACATTGTTGGTGTATATTATCTGGCATAAGGGGATTTAATATAAAATCTAAAGAGTTTATTACTCCTAACGAATTATTTAAGTCATGCACTATGCTTCCATTTATAGTATGTTGGTCGTGTTCGGCTAAACGCCATATAATGTCTTTTTGCTGGGTCATCATCGGTAATGTTATCGTAAATGTCGTACCCACATCAACGGTACTTTCTACTGCCACGGTACCATTATGTTCAGCAGCAACTTCCATAACATTGTTCATCCCTAACCCAGTCCCTTTTTTGTCCCTTCGATCGGTATAAAATGGCTTCCATATTATATTAAGGTTCTCTTCTTTTATCCCGCAGCCGGTATCGCTAAAGAAAACCTTCACTGTTCCTTTCCCGTTTTGCTCTATTACTTTCTCTGTTCTAATGGTCAACCGTTTCGGCATTCTTTCTTCCATAGCATATGCAGCGTTTAAAACCAAATTCGTAAAGGCCTCTCGAAGCCTGTTTTTATTACCAATAATAACTGCATCTTCGCCGTTAAACTCAAGGTTAACCGTAATACCCCTATTTTCTAGCGCAAGTCTTTGCATTTCCACAACATCCTGAAGAACACTTTCTACAAAATAAGGCTTTTTATCATCCACTGTCGTTTTGGCAAAATCAAGAAGCCGTGCTGTAATAACACTAATACGGTCCGCTTCTTGATTAATAGCCTCTACTATGGCACGTACCTCACGCATTTCTACTTTTTGTCCTTCGTTTAGACGCATAAGTATATCATCGCATATATTCATAATATTAGATGCAGGGTTGTTTATTTCATGAGCAACACCTGCAGCCATTTCACCAATTACCGATAAGCGTTCTGCCCGAATTAATCGTTCAGTGTTTTCTCCAAGCTCTCTCAATGCTTCTTTTAACGCATCCTCTTGCTGTTTGCGCATAGTGACATCTCGAAAGAAACCTATATTGTATTCTCTTCCCTTTATCACAACAGGTTTTGTATTAATATCCATGTACAATATGCTCCCGTCTTTCTTCAAACAGGGAATATTTTCTGCTAATACTTTATCTCCACGACCCTGAGCATCAAATTCAGACTTTATATACGCAATACTCTCATTTGGATGAATATCGAAAAGACTCTTTCCTACTAATTCATCTTCAGTATATCCCAATAGCGTGCATATACCCGGATTAACGTATATGAATTCTGTTGTTTTTTTGTCTGCTATAACTATGCCGTCAGGGGAAATCTCAAACAGCATACGAAATTGCGACTCACTCTTTTGAAGAAGCTCCTCAACTCTCCTGAGTTCAGTAATATCCCTCACGATGCCACAGATAACAGGCCGCCCTTTTACGCTATAAAGACTGCGTGTTACGTCTGCAAGAAATGCCGTACCATCTTTTTTCTTATACTGCCGTATAAACGTTTTTGGCATCTCCCCTTTAAGCGTCTTTTTAACAGACTCTTCCGTTTCGGCCGTTTCCATTGAAACATCTCGTAACGTGAGGCATAAAAATTCTTCTCTGCTGTAGCCAAAAAGCTCTATTGCTTCCTTATTTACATCTACTAATTGAAGCGTTTCTGGATCAAAAACAAAAAGAGCGTCGCTGATCGATTGAAAAAGGGCTCGATATTGTTCTTCACTCTCACGCAATATTTTTTCAACTTTTCTGCGACGAGTAAAAGCAATTGCTGTAATAGCTCCAAAAACCGTTGTCACAATAAGGACTATTGAACGCAACACTAACTCATGTGAAACAGGGTTTAAGAGTGTCTCTAAAAAAACACCCGCATAAAAAATGGGTTGATGAAGATACGCATCAATGCACCACAACCATATTCCCGTAAAGAAACCGAGGGCGATAAAATTACTTCCTATTCTTTTTAATCGAGACACAACCGCCTTTCCCGCCGCCGTCACATGTGCGGGTTTAGCATCCCATTGCTGGTGTATACTCGTTGTTATTTCATATGCCAAAAGATACGGAAGGGAAAAAAAGAGGTAGTGCGGAATCGAATAAAAAGAAAAAAGCGGAAGGGCCGGGACCGGAACAAAATGGAACAATAACACAATAGCGAGCGTATTCATAAGGCCGATCAGAAAAATACTTCCGAATCGGGGCGGGGCATGAGGCGCTACGTCAAATCGTAATAGCTTGTGAATATAGTGAAGGCCGATAAATACGCTTAATGTACCTATCGCTGCCGGAATATTCCCCAAGAGAAAACTGAGTGCAATTTGCAAGAGCCAATGCACGGTTTGTTCTATACGCGGTTGATGTTTCAACGGTATATCCCGTTTTTCAAGGGCATGGCTGAGGAGCGGAATCCGGCCGGCTTTTTCACCCGGGCCTTTCTCGTCATCAGTATCCGTCTCACTTTCCCACTCTGCAAGCCGTTTCTCTGCCCCGGACATAAACTCTTCCCGTATCATTTTTTGTGCTCGTATGGCTTCTGCCTTTATAGCATTGATATACTTTTTCTGTTCCTCACTCACCGTAAGCGTACTGACCGTCCCAACTATACGTACTATTGTTTGACCAAAAGTAGTATAGAATTTGATAGCTTCCTTTATAGCAGCAATCGCTGCCTCTCTATTATCATACATTTCTGCGGGAATTTTTGTGCTCTTCTTTTGAAACTCAATTATCTGCTCCAATAATAAATGCAAATCTTCTAAACCGGACACCTGTTCATCTTCTAACAAATCGACATTGCCGCTTATAAGGCTCAACGGTGAAGCTAATGCATGCCGAAATTCTCCTTCAATGATGATATCTTTTTTCCCTGTGATAGATATATCCCCGGTTTTTTCTGTTTCGGAATCAACCCCAACCGCTTCCCACTCTTTGAGTCGAGCACGGGCACCCTGTAAAAATTGTTCATTGATGAGTTTCTCTGCTTGATCGCATGAGGTTTTTATCGTTTGAATATTTTTTTTCACTTTATCATCGGTAATAACAGAGTCTTCAAACTTATTGATTTCATTAAGAATCAATACGACATTGGCCTTGAGGTCTTCATACAGTTCGATCGCAGACTTGATCGTTTCTATCGCTTCGTGTTTTGTGAAAAGTTCTTTTGGCAGAGCATGCCCTTGATACAGCAATTTGTTTGCCTTTTCCGATAGATCGAGAAGAGGTTTTAAATGTAATGAGCCAAAATCCATTGCCAGTAATTCAATAAAGCCAAAAATAGGAGAAAGCGGCTGTGCCAGATCATGCCTAAATTCTCCTTCGATAATAACATACACCTCTCCATCAACCGGGGGCTTTATTTCTGTTCCCGCTACTTCAAAAGTTGTCATATCCTTCTTTGCAATGGCTTTTTCATACTGATCAATTAACTCCTTTGCCGGTATTATCACTTCTACACGTCGTAACGCTTCGAGCGACTTATCAACGTTACCCTTCATAAATACCGTGGCTTTTGTGATGCCAAAATTCACAATCCGATTTTTGACTAAACGCTCAATCCTCGCATCCCTTCCATCGAATCCTGCAAAACCGGTACACACTGCAATAGGACCCGTAAAACCGGCTGCACGTGCTTTAACAGAAAAAATGAATCCTTCAACATCGCTCATTTTCATTTTTACGTCGGTAATAATGGCATCATACTGTTGCTGTCCTAAAGCATCAAATGCTGTTTCCATCCCGTCCGCTGTCGTCACGGTAAGGCCGCATGCTTCAAGACGTATTTTCCAGTGCTCCCGCTGTAATGGTTCATCATCAACCACAAGTACCGATTTAATTTGCCTTTTGACACTGCCGTTTACGATATCATTTGCAATAGCTGACACCGTTTCTTCTTGTGCTACTGGTTCTTCTTGAGTCAACGGAAAAGTAATAGTTATTTTTGTTCCTTTACCGAGATCTGACGCGATATCAATATCCCCGCCATGCTCATCCACAACAGTATAGACGAGTGACATTCCTAAGCCGGTCCCCTCTCCCCCATTTTTAGTCGTAAAAAATGGGGTAAATATCTTCTGTTTTGTTATCTCGTCCATACCGGTCCCGGTATCGCATACCTCGATAATTGCCGTCTGGTCAACAGAATCTTTCCTTGCTGTTATCGTAAGGGTCCGTTCGGCTTCACCCCGCATTGCGTGTGCGGCATTCGTTATGAGGTTAATGAATATCTCATACAGACGATTTTTATTGCCAAACATTGTTATTGTTTTATCTATGTCTGTATGAATATTGACATTGCATGTCTCAAGTACCCGCCGCGTCTTTTTAATCGATTCTTTAATGATTGGGGCAAGGAATAGCGGAGAAAATTCTTTTGTTTCTTTGCGCGCATAGGCTAATAGATCCTGTACTAACCGTACGCTTCGCTCTGTCTCGTCTAATGCGTGTTGAAGATGCTCAAGCGATTGTGTATTATCTTCTCTGTTTTTGCTCAATAATGAAATGACATACGTCAATAATCCTGCAATACTCCCAAGCGGATTGTTCAGTTCATGGGCAAGGCCGGCTGATAATTGCCCAACAGCGGCCATTTTTTCTGTTAAACGCATCTTTTTCTCTAACTCTTTTTGTTCGGTAATATCTTTTACATTAGCAATGCGATATAAGACATTTCCTGTTTTGTCTTTCACGACCGTAACGTCCACAAGAACCGGAAAAAGAGTTCCATCTTTACGACGATACATCGACTCAAATGTATGGTGCGCGTTTCTATTCGCAATTGCAATGTGTCGTGAAAGGGCCTTACGAAACTTCGGCGCATATACATTCACAATCGGCATATCTTTCAGTTCTTCTATAGCATAACCCGTCATCTTTGCAAACGCAGGATTGACCATATTGAAGCGTTCGCCGTCTGAACCGCTTACGGCGATTCCCCATTCAGCCGCTTCAAAAACATGCGCCCATTTTTTTAACTCCTCTTCGGCTTTCCTCTTATCTGTAATATCTTCTCCTGATGATAAGGCAGATGTGATACGCCCTTGCTCGTCTTCAAGATAAGTATTATGCCAGCTTATCAAACGTCTTTTTTTATCTTTGGTAATAATATAATTTTCAAAGTACTCAAAGCGGGGTCTTCCCCCTCTTATTATCTGAAAAAAATATTCACGGACTTTTTCTCTTTCTTCTTCTGAAATAAAATTATCAAACCAATCCATACCGAGAAGCGTTTCTTTTTCCTCCACGCTATAACCGAGATTCTTACACCCTTGATCATTTATTGCTGCGATTTTTCCTTCGCGATCGAGCACAATCATCATACTTGCCGCAACATCAAAATATTGCTGCGCTATTTTCTGCGCTTTCTGCAGTTCTTCCTCCGCTCGTTTACGTTCGGTAATATCACTCGCAGTCGTAATCAAACATTCTTCATAATCAAGATCAACTCTAACGCCTGAAAAAAGCATGGTGCGCATCTCGCCCGATTTCGTACGAATCTGAGTCTCAAAACTATGAAGTTCCCCCTCTTCCTTAAGTATTTCTAAAGCTCTTATCCTTGCATCTTCATCACCCCAAATATTGAGTTCAATGGTAGAGAAACCAATTACTTCTTCACGATTGAATTCTAAGGTGTTGAGAAAACTTTCATTCACGTCGATAATACGCCCGTCTTGTTTGCACGTAATAGCCATTAAATTTGGGCTGGAATGAAACGCTTTTTCAAACTTTTCTTGACTCGCCTTTAATTGTTGCTCTGCATACTTACGGTCTGTAACGTCCCGGGCAAGCCCCCGAAATCCGATAGGCTGTCCTTTACTATCTTTCCTCAACGATACAGAAACTTCAACATATCGTTTTGTGCCGTCTTTTCGAATAAGTTCCCACTCAAACCCCTTTTCAGAAATATCGGCGGTAAATATACGATTGAACGTTTGATATACACCGTGTGCCGTTTTTTTATTCATATACTGCCGGTTATTCATACCGATTAATTCATTTTTTTGGTAGCCGACAATTTCACACATAGAATCATTGCAAAATTGCATGGTGCCTTTAAGGTCGACCTCAAAATACCCCTCCTCAACATCTTCAAGTATCGTCCGATACCTCGCCTCACTTTCTGCCAACTTCTGCTCAATCTGTTTACGCTCACGTATATCACGAGTACTTCCGATAAGTGCATCCGGCTTACCCGTCTCATCACGGAGGAATTTTATCGTGAGCTCGGTCCAAATCGTCGAACCGTCTTTATGGTACTGTTTTACCTCCATTGTCCGTGAACGATTGGGATCGCGCTCCGCATCGTTTGCTAACTCATCAGTAAAAATCCCCATTGCATACTCTAAAGATTCAGGCGTCAGGTTATCTGCAAATGAACGCCCTGATGCCTCCTCTTGGGTAAAGCCTCGCATAGCCTCTACACCGCCGCTAATATAGATATATTTCAACGTATTAATGTCTACAATCCAAATAGTGTCACGCAAGTTTTTCGATATCAAACTGAGCAATATCTCACTTTCACGCAACGCTTCCTGCGTCCGTTTCAGTTGCGTAATGTCATGCACTATGACTGTCGCTCCCATCGGTTTACCCGCGACAAACTTATACCGCAAATTTAAAATCACCCAATATACCGTGCCATTTTTCGCTTTAATAGCGTACTCGACCGTTTCGGGAACTTCTTCCTCGTAAGATAATTTTTCTATCCTTTCCATAAAAAGCTTTTGGCTTTCTTCGGTAAAAACATCAAAGCACCCCATAGTAAGGAACTCTTCCCGTGTATAGCCGGTAAAGATACACATAGTATCGTTGACGCTTGAAAATCTATTATTTTCAATATCAATGGTATAAATCCCCGCGGGAGCATGTTTCACTAAGTGCCGATACTTTTCTTCGCTTTCTTTCAATGATTCAAACACACGCGCTTCGTTAAAAGCATGGGCTAAACGAGGCGCCATTAAGTCGAGAAACCGGCGATTTTCTTCGCGAATACCGTCTATTGCCGCCACTCCGCAATTCAATGTTCCGATACATTTTCCCTCAATAAGAAGGGGTACGATATAATCAGACTGTATGCCCGCTTCGAACAATTTTGTATCTCCCTCAAAAGTAAGATCACTACGGCGAATATCGGGGCGATAGAGTGATTCTCTGCTCGTTATAACAGAGGACGGTGCAATACTCCCGAATGGTACACTCTGCCCTTTGTCCAAATCCTTAATCGCTAAGGTGGTATCTAAAATGCTTAACTGCTCCCCTTTTTCATCAAGCAGTGCAACAGACAATCGATCAACATTGATTCTTTTGGTAATAAACTCGAGTGCCCTGTTAATAACACCGAGTACATCAACATGCGAGATTTCAGTTTCAAAATCATGAAGCGTTTGAATAAGGCGCTGTTTGGTTTGGAACCGTTCCTCCAGCTTTTTCTGTTCGGTAATGTCATAAAAAAATCCGATGATAGACGCTACTTTTCTTCGTTTATCTTTTGCCACTCCATCGTTAGGTAATGTATCATCTTCAAAAATAATAATTCCCCGGTCCTCTATCCATACACTATCACCGTTTTTCTTCCGTATTCTATATTGGCGTACATACCGGCTATCCTTTTCCGATTTTAGTGCTGCGATAAAAGCTTGTTCTGCGCCTGCAATATCTTCTTTAAAGATAAGATCTTTCCATGTCAGTTTTTCAAAATCTTTCCTGTCATAATCGGTTAATGCCCGAATCTGCTGAGCCTGGTCCGGCCGAAACGTAACTGACCAGTCCATTCCTCCTTCATAGAGGAGCCCCTCGATGTTCTGTAACATATTGCGAATTTGTGCTTCCTGTTCCCGTAAATGTTGCCGTAAACGTACCCGCTCGTCTACAACATTTTCAGGAAAATCATGGCGCCATGGTGTTATACGATTTCGACCCGTTTCCTTCGACAAGAGCAGTGCTTGATCTGCCTGTTCTATCAAATCTTTTGCTGCCGCAGCAAAATGAGGGAACACTGAAAATCCAATACTAACGGTAACCGGATGATTATCAAGAAACGCCGTTTCTTCAACACGCTGCCGAATGCGGTTTGCCACCTCCTGTGCACCGTATGCATCGGTATCAGGTAAAATAACAGCAAATTCTTCACCGCCATAGCGGCTCACACTATCAATGTTCGTCCGTTGTATGCATTCCTGAATAACCTGAGCTACATGCCTCAAAACCTTATCGCCCGTTCGATGCCCCCACGTATCATTAACGTTTTTAAAATTGTCAATGTCTATCATGAGTAAGGCAACCGGTTTTTCGTTGCGGTAACCACGCTGCAGTTCCCTTTCCAATTGTTCGTCGAAATAACGACGATTATACACACCGGTTAATCTGTCCTTAATAATCAAGCGCTCAACAACTTTTAATCCGCATTCATAAAAAATGACGGCACTTAAAAGTATGAAAACACTTAACAACAGACCACTGATCTCTTTACCGGACACCAGTGCCGTCCCCACCATGAGAGAAAAACCAATGAATGCACATATCCTACTGATATTTTTTACCCGTTTCAGGGTAACGTCACTTTCAGTTGCTGGTGCAACGGTAGCTTCTTGCTCTGTTCGGGAAAGTGCGTTATCAAGCCATTGATGAACGCGCGTCGCCAGTTCATATAAACCGGCATAGAGAAATGGAATAAAGAAAAGTGAGTGAGGATAGAGGGGAAAGGTTTGAGCAATCGATACGAGATATCCCAATACACCGACGATGCTCGCATTCATGAGCCCGATCAATGCGATGCTCCACAAGCGCGGCGGGGCATGAGGCGCTACGTCAAATCGTAATAGCTTATGAATATAATGAAGGCCGATAAATACACTTAACGTACAGATCGATGCCGGAATATTTCCCCAGAGAAAACTTAAAGCAATTTGGATAAGCCAATGTGCGGTTTGTTCTATACGTGTTTGATGTTTCAACGGTATACTTCGTTTTTCAAGAATGTGACTGAGGAGTGGAATCCGTCCGGCACCTTTGCTCGCAACATCATTCATTCCTTTTACCGCTGCCTGTATTTTTTCAAGCTTTTCTTTAATTTCATCGGTTGAAATAACACCGGTCTCAACGGCAAGGCAGAGCGCGTCACGCCATGTTTCTTCGCCAAATCCGTATACGCGTCGTGCAATAGGGGCAAAATCGTGCTGCACATTTCTATCATCCATATCAACTCCTGCTACACGCAACGTCTCCTTGCCAGCAGCAAGAGCCTGTTCGATTGAATCTTTCTTGAAAGCCCGGCAGATGACCTTTGCCCGATGAGTGGTCGTCCACTTATTAACTTCAGCATGCGCAAGGATATGTTTTTTGGTCTGTAAAGCATTGGTACTTTCTTCAACAACAAAGTTAACAGAATCACCACTGTGTAATTTCCGGCCTAATTCCCGAACATTCTCCACGTGCTGTTTACTCCCAAAACCAACTAATTTAATATGTATTTTTTCTGGCGAGTGTGTCTTTAGACTTCGAACAATAATCGTTACTTCTTCAAAATTGAGCACTTGTGATAGACTAAACCGACGATGGCACATCACATCAAGAACGGTCGGCCCATTCGTACTTTTCGGTATTGGAATTATTTCATCATTGACTCTCACATAGGCAAGATCTCCTCCACGCTCTAAGGAACCTTTTGCCAATTGTTTTTTGATCTCCTCTATATTAACTTCCAAATCAGTCCCAATATCCGGTGTATAATCGATCAAGTAATGTTTGTGCC
>JAHJGZ010000066.1 GCA_018823795.1 Candidatus Omnitrophota bacterium | reverse complement strand
CTCAATTTCATTTTCGAGCTGCCGTATATTCCCTGGCCAGTTATATCGCTTCAGTGCCAAGCGTGCTTCGTTAGAAATTGATAGTTTAATGTTATTTCTCTTGGAAATACGATCTATGAAATAATTAATGAGCAATCCAATGTCATCTTTTCGATCATGTAACGTGGGCAAGTAAAGAGACGTTACATTAATGCGATAATAGAGATCTTCACGAAATTTATTTTCGGTAACCAGTTTTTTTAAATTTTTATTTGTTGCGGCTATTATACGGACATTTACCGTAACTGGCTCAATGCCGCCAATCTTTAAGAACGTGCCCTCCTGTATTACCCGTAATAACTTAACTTGTAGTGTCGGCGACATGTCGGCAATCTCGTCTAAAAAAAAGGTTCCCTTATCTGCAAATTCAAACAACCCCTTTTTTTCATTGATAGCACCGGTAAATGATCCTTTTAGGTGACCGAATAATTCTGATTCAAGAAGACTATCAGGGAAAGCCGAACAGTTAATAATCACAAATTCATTATTCTTCCGTAGACTGTTATAGTGAATAGCCTTTGCTATTAATTCCTTCCCCGTACCACTCGCTCCTTCTATTAACACTGAAACATCATGCTGGGAGACTTTTTTTATATTTTCAACAATATCGAGCATAAGTTTATTCTTACCAATTACATAATCAAACTTAAAATCACTATCGTTCATATAATTACCCTTATTTATCGTCTTGGGTTACTCGTATAATTTCGTCAAGAGAGGTGATTCCATTACAAACTTTCCTCCAACCATCTTCTCGAAGTGTTTTCATCCCATAATTTCTTGCAGCATTTTTAATTTCTATTTGTGATGACTGTGTATTGATGAGATGCCGAATGTCTTCGTTTACCGTCATGATTTCAATAATAGCGGTTCTGCCCTTATATCCCGTATTGTCACAGTGTGTGCAACCCGCGCTGGTATACATAACTCCATTGTGCGGCATAGTTAGTTCTAACCTATCCAATTCAGTTTTATCAATAGACATTTCTTTTTTACAATTATTACATAAAATCCGTATTAATCGTTGTGCAATTATGCACTCAAGGCTTGATGAGATGAGGTACGATTCGATGCCCATATCTAATAAGCGTGTTACCGCACCGGCTGCGTCATTGGTGTGTAATGTTGAAAAAACAAGATGCCCCGTTAATGCAGCACGTATGGCTATTTCAGCAGTTTCCTCATCTCGTATTTCACCCACCATAATAACATCAGGGTCATGTCGTAACATTGACCGCAAACCGTTACTAAAAGTAAGATTAATCTTCGGATGCACTTGTATCTGAGTGATACCCTCAATTTGATATTCGATGGGGTCTTCAATAGTTATTATTTTAATATCCCTTTTTTTAATATGCTGGATACATGAATAAAGGGTCGTTGTTTTTCCGCTTCCCGTGGGACCAGTCAAAAATATTATTCCATGTGATTTTGTTATATATTGTTTAATATTGTTTTCATTCTTTTCATTAAAACCAAGATTATTGAACTGCAATAAGGATGTCGCTGAAAGTAATCGAATATTAATAGATTCACCAAAGGGGGTTGGCATAATGGATACCCGTAGATCCAATGTACCACTTTCAGTCGCGATTTTAATACGGCCATCTTGTGGCAGGCGATGTTCTGCAATATCCAAATTAGAAAGAATTTTTATCCTCGTAATAAGACTTGATTGATACTGCTTGATATCTGGTGGCATCTTAATATCGTGCAAGACGCCGTCAATCCTATAACGAATTTTAATATCGTGTGCAAAAGGTTCAATGTGGATGTCAGTGGCACGCTCTTTTTGAGCATCATATAATATCTGATTTACAAATTTTGACATTGATGCTTCACCTTCAATATCAAAAACCTTCTCATATTCAGGAATTACTGGGACAACGACTGATGCCTCTTGAGCAGATAAAACATCAATTGTTCCAGCACCGATACCATAGCAGGTATCAATCGCTTGAGCGATATCTTTCTCTCGAGCAATAGCTATTTCGATCAAACCGTTAAGAATAGTCCTTATGTCATCGATCGTATGCATATTAAACGGATCACTGACGGCTATTTTAATTTTTTTATTGCTGATAGATAGCGGGATAATCGTATATCGTGTTGCAATCTTTGCAGGCAGTCTCTCTAAACACTTATTGTCGACAGAAGCATAATTAATGTTTTTAATGTGTTCTATACCAAGAAAATTAGCAACCTGCGCGAGAAGATCGTCCTCCTTAATAATGTCTAATGCGATGATAGATTGCAATAAACTCTTCTGATGAGATTGCTGATACGCGAGGACTTTTTCTAACAGGTGTGAATTAATAGCCTCTTTAATCAGTAATTCACGTATAAACTCATTTTCGCTTTTTACATTCATGATAGAATTTTTATAGTTATTATCAATCCGTGCGATATTTTTTTAAGTTTTCGAGCCTTTGTTTAATTGTTTTTTCATATCCACGGTCCGATGGTTTATAGTAGTTCTTGTGATTTTGCGTATATTTTTGAACGACGTATCCACCGTCAAAGTTGTGAGGATATTTATACCCCTCACCTCTTTCTAACCGCTTTGCATTAGGATAGCTTTTATCACGTAGATGGGTTGGAACTTCCTCTACTGTTTCATGTTCAACATCACTCAATGCTTCCTCAATCGCCATATATGAAGCATTACTTTTTGGTGCTGCTGCCATATAGGTAACGGCATGAGCTAAAATAATTCTTCCTTCAGGCATACCGACAAACTCAAGTGCTTGCAACGCACTCGTGGCCATAAGCAGTGCATGAGGATCAGCATTACTTATATCTTCAGAGGCAAAGATCACAATGCGGCGTGCAATAAACAGAGGTTCTTCTCCTGCATAGAGCATTTTTGCAAGCCAATAGATACTTGCGTCAGGGTCTGATCCGCGCATACTTTTAATAAAAGCACTGATCGTATCATAGTGATAATCTTCATCATGATCGTAATAGACTATTTTTTTTTGCACGCACTCTTCAGCAACCGTCTTATTAAAATAGATCGTTCCGTCATCTGCTGATTCTGTAGTTAAGACACCTATTTCAAGCGCATTTAATGCTCTGCGGGCATCACCACTTGCCTGTTTTACGATATGACGAAGCGCATCGTCGGTATAGTCAATTTTTAGGTTACCAAAACCATTGTGTGTATCATGTATCGCTTCCTTAAGTATCGTAAGGACATCATCGTTATCAAGCGGTTTAAATTCAAAAATAAGTGATCGTGAAAGAAGCGGGCCATTGACAGAAAAGGATGGATTATGAGTCGTTGCCCCAAGCAGAATGATATCCCCTTGCTCAACATCAGGCATGAGTATGTCTTGCTGTGCTTTATTAAAACGGTGAAATTCGTCTACGAAAAGGATTGTTTTGGTAGCAGGATTTATTTTCCTCAACTGTTTAGCTTTATCTAATACTTTTCTTAGTTCGCTCGCATTTGATTTTACTGCATTCAGTTGCTCAAACCGTGACTGCGTCACCTGGGCGATAATGTACCCCAGTGTTGTTTTGCCCGTTCCCGACGGACCGAAAAGGATTGCTGATTGCAACCGGTCAGCACACATAATACGCTGTAGAAGCTTCCCCTTCCCGAGTAAATGTTTTTGACCTACTAATTTTTGCAATGTGGTCGGTCGCATACGGACCGCCAATGGTGCATACGGACTCTTTGATTGTGGGGGTTCATCAGATTTTGTGGTTGACGAAGACGGCTTTGTCGTAAATAATTCTTTTTCCATATTAGAAACGCAGTGTTGCGTTATGATGAGCTTCAAGTGCTTTAATAATACGATTATGAGTTTTTTCTACTTCTTCACTGTCGAGGGTACGATTGTCTGCTTGATATTCTATGGAAAACGTTAAACTTTTATTGCCCTTCGTTATCTGCTTCCCTCGATACTGATCAAATAACATGAGTTTCCGTATAATAGAATTGCCGTTTTCTTTAATCGTTTTAGCGACATCACCGACTTTGACGCTTTCTTTGATGATGATCGATACATCACGATACGATGACGGAAACTTGGAAATATCATTGAATTTTCTTTCCCATCTGATAGTATTTATTAAACGCGCGAGACTAATCTCCCCGTAGAATACTTTTTGCTTAATATCAAAATATTCTAAACTTTTTTTTCCTACTTCACCGAGATGCCCAATAGCATTATTATTGACCCGTATTACTATTCCGTTTACATAAAAGGAAAATACCTTTTCCTCATACGTGACATTGTTAACATCAAGTGCACTTAAGAGAGCTTCTATTGCTCCTTTTACATCAAAAAAATTGACTTCCCGTGAATGATCTAACCAATTATTATATGATTCACCCGAAAGAGCGAACGATACTATCTTTTCTTCATCAGGAAGATCCCCTTTTTTTGTTTTATGATACACATTCCCCAGTTCAAAGATTTTTAAATTTCCGTTTCCATGATTAATGTTTGTTTTGATAACATCAAGCATCCCTTGTATCAATGATGTTCTCATTACCGTTATTTCTTTATTGCTCGGGTTTATAATAGTAAGAGCATTATTGCCAATATCTCCATTAAGTGATTGATAGAATCGAGGATCAATGATGCTATGGGTTATGATCTCATTCATTCCCAGAGACACCGCATGTGTGCGTACTATATTCTCCAGTTTTAAACTTTGATCGCATTCTTTTTTTGCCAGAGTGACGGTGGGGTATGTTTCGGGGATTTTATCATATCCGTATATACGCGCAATTTCCTCTACCAAGTCTATGGGGCGTTCCAGATCAGCTCGAAACGATGGAATTTCAACAACACCCTCATTTGCTGTTTGTTTTACGATTTTAAGCTCCAAATTTTTCAATACAGTTTTCACCTTTTGTGACGATATAGAAATCCCCAGCATTTTATTTATGTAATCGTACGGTAGCCGTATAGTTTTTCTTTTTGCTCCGCAAGTCCCCACGCTGATGATTTTGCTCACCTTTCCTATTGAGGCATATTTTAAAAACAGACTAATAAATCGATCTGATGCTTTCACAACACATTGTGGGTCAACGCGTCGTTCAAAACGATAGGATGATTCACTCGTGAGTTGATACTTCCGTGAGGTTGTTCGTATAGAACTCGGCGTAAAAAAAGCAGATTCGAGCAGTATATTTTTAGTCCGCCCACTTACTTCGGAATGTAAACCTCCCATCACACCGGCGAGTGCAATCGGACCCTTTTCGTCGCTAATAACCAAATCGGTGTCAGAAAGTTTGTATTCCTTTTCATTGATAGCAGTAAATTTTTCATCATTTCGGGCAGTCCGAACCGTTATTTTGTTACCGATCGCATCAAAATCAAATGCATGCAAAGGCTGCCCGTATTCAAAAAGAACGTAATTGGTTAAATCAACCGGGAGGTTAATAGATCGTACGCCTATAGCACGTAGCCGGTCTTTTATAAACTGTGGGGTCTCACTAAAAGCGACATTTTCCAATAATACTGCGGTATAAAACGGGCACTGCTTGCGAGCGATAATTGAAACACTCACTCGTTCGGTAGTAATTCTCTTTTGTTTAATTACCGTATTCGGATACACGATTTTTTTACCAAGTACGCCACCAATTTCGCGTGCAACACCAATGTGGCTGAGCCAATCAGGACGATTCGAGGTTATCTCAACATCAAAAACAATATCGTTACTTTCTCGTACCTGAATAACCTTTTGCACTTCGAGACCGCCCATAGTAAGCTTATGTGCAATCGTTTCCGCTGAATTATTTACCTTTATGTATTCTTTCAGCCAACCAAGACTAGCTTTCATACATTTTCTTATTATTAAAATTGATTTAAAAATTTTAGATTATTTTCAAAAAATAATCTAATGTCATGAATACCGTTTTTAAGCATACACATGCGTTCAATTCCAAGACCAAATGCTAATCCTTGATATTTGTGCGCTGTATATCCGGCAGCTTCAAATACGTGCGGATCAACTGATCCGGCACCTAACACTTCGAGCCACCCCTGATGTGAACAAGTACTACATCCTTTCCCTTTACATTTAAAACAGGAAACATCGACTTCTACACTCGGTTCGGTAAACGGAAAAAAATGCGGTCTGAATCGCATTTTTGACTGTGCGCCAAAATATTCTTTTAAAAAGAGATGTAAGATACCTTTTAGATCGCTAAATGAGATGCTGCGATCCACCATTAAACCCTCGATTTGATGAAACATAAATGAGTGATTAGCATCCACTGTATCCGGTCGATATACTTTACCCGGTGCAATGATGCTTAAGGGCGGTTTTCTCGATTCCATAATACGTACTTGTACCGTTGAAGTTTGACTTCTGAGCAGATTCCCGTCATTGGTATAATAGGTATCAAAAGCATCGCGTGAGGAATGATCAAGCGGGATATTTAACGCCGTAAAATTATACTTTTCAGTTTCGATTTCTCTGCCAGCAACGACTTCAAATCCTAAACGAACAAAAATAGCACTGATCTCTTGTATCGTCTGTGTTATTGGATGCAGATGTCCGATTCTCTTTGACAGGCCAGGCAATGTATAATCGAAATCGGTTGCAGGTTTTTTTGTTGTGACAGAAAGTTCCGCTTTTTTATCCTTAAGGGCCTCTTCGAAATTCTTTTTTAAAATATTAAGTTCTTTTCCTACTGTTTTTCGTTCTTCAATTGGAAGCGATCCTATCTGCCTCAGTGTTTCGGTTATTTTCCCTTTCTTACCAACATATTCGATGCGCAAACTCTCAAGCATATCGCCACTGCCGACATTCTCAATTTTCTCCTTTATCTCATTCTTGAATTGTTTAATTTTTTCCTGCATAAGAATCCTTGAGAACACACTAACAGCATTCTTTGCTACACGTAATGAATTACTTACTATTAGTATATACTACGCGGCATTTTTTTGTGCAACTTCTACAATTTTCTTAAACGTTTCTGCGTCTCTATTTGCTAATTCCGATAGCATCTTTCGATTAATCATTACCTTAGCTTTTTTTAAGCCATCAATTAATTTCGAATACGAAATATTATGCTCACGGCATGCTGCGTTAAGACGAACAATCCATAACTTTCTCATAGTTCTCTTCTTTAATTTTCTATGGATTGTTGAAAAAGCCATAGCGCGAATCACTGTTTCGTTCGCTGTTCTAAAAAGCTTTGACCGTCCACCGCGGAATCCTTTTGCACGTTTAAGAACTTTCTTCCTTCTTTTTCTACTTGCTGGATTATTTGTTGCTCGTGTCATTTACCCCCAACTCCTTTCGTGAAATACGCTATTGTACACAACCTATTGTTTTATCATACATGAATTGGTACCTATTTCATTTAATACCAAATATTATTTTTTTTACTGCTTCGCAAACAGTTTTAACCGTATGGCAACAACTTTAGTACTTTATCTTTCATAGCTGGTGTAACAACTGCCTTGCTGCGTAGGCCTCTTTTTTTCTTACTGCTTTTATCAGTTAAAAGATGTCTCCTGCTTGCTTTTGAGCGTAAAACTTTTCTTCTTTTGCTTATTTTAAATCGTTTTTTTGCAGATTTGTTTGTTTTTAATTTTGGCATATCATATCCCCTTTTTCATTAGTGCTACACGTGCTTAGTATCTAAAAAAATCTATTTAGGAGTCAATATCATCGTTATGGTGCTGCCCATCAGCCGTGTTCGTTTATCTACTTGAGCAAGATCTTCTAAATCGGTGCATATTCGATTCAAAACAACCTCCCCTAAATCGATATGTGCTTTTTCTCTTCCTCGAAAGAACATGCTAATCTTCACGTTGTGTCCCTTTTCTAAGAACCGTACGCAATTGCGCATTTTTGTTTGATAGTCATGTTCTCCGATCTTATAGGTGAATTTCACCTCTTTGACATCAACGTTTTTTTGCTTCTTTTTTGACTCCTTTTCCTTTTTCACAAGCAAATAACAATACTTTCCATAATCTGTTATCTTACATACGGGAGGGGTAGCATTCGGTGATATTTCTATAAGGTCCAATCCTGCCGTCTCTGCCATTTTCAATGCCTCTTTGCTGCTAACAACACCGACTTGTGCCCCGTTTTCATCAATCAAACGAACCTGTGGTGCCTTGATTTGCCAGTTCTGTCTAATATGATGTTTCAAAATAATAACCACCTCCTTACATTATCAACTGTTTTTTATTTTCTGTTTTTTATTTCTTCACATGCCGTATGTATAAATTCATCAAGCGACAAAGCTCCCAAATCTTTCCTTCCTCTGCCACGTACGGCAATCTTATTTTCTGTAACTTCATTCTCACCGATAATGATCATATAATTTATTTTAAGACTTTCTGCTTCCCTGATTTTATACCCAATTTTTTCACTGCGTACATCAATATCACATCGTATATTGTTTTCTTTGAGAGTAGAATAGATTTTTCGCGCGTAGTCTTCATATTTTTCAGATATTGACATGACACGTACCTGTACTGGGGATAACCATAACGGAAATGCTCCTCCGTAATGTTCGATTAAAATACCGAGAAACCGCTCCAGAGAGCCAAATGCCGCACGATGGATCATCACCGGCCTATGAAAGGCTCCATCAGCTCCGATATAATCCAACTTGAATCGTTCGGGCATTGAAAAATCGACTTGAATAGTGCCGCATTGCCACGATCGTTCGAGTGAATCCTTGATGTGAAAATCGATTTTAGGACCGTAAAAAGCTCCGTCCCCTTCATTGATTTTATAGGTTATCCCATTTTTATCAAGGGCGTCTTTAAGACCGTCAGTGGCCTTTTCCCATACTTCGTCTGAGCCCATAGATTTTTCTGGCCGTGTTGAAAGTTCCATGGTAACTGAATGAAAATTAAACGTACTGTACAATTTTAATATTAGTTTTATTGCCTGACTGACCTCTTTGGTGATCATATCTTCTAAACAGAAAATATGTGCATCATCAATGGTAAACGATTTCACACGAAAAAGTCCGTGCAACACGCCGGAGAGTTCATGGCGATGCACAAGACCTAACTCTGCCATCTTGATGGGGAATTCTCGATATGAATGCCGGCGCGATTTATATATAAAAAGCCCGCCAGGACAGTTCATAGGTTTCACCGCATACTGACCACCGTCTATTTCTGTAAAATACATATGCTCTTTGTAATGTTCATAATGGCCGCTTTGCTTCCAGAGCTCGTCACGTAAAATAATAGGTGTTTTAACCTCAACGTAATTTTCTCGTTCATGTTCTTCACGCCAATATTTGATAATCTCATTATATACAACTATCCCTTTTGGATGAAAAAATGGAGAAGCAGGCGCTTCATTGTGGAAGCTAAATAAATCAAGCGCTTTTCCTAAAATGCGATGATCGCGTTTTTTTGCTTCATGTAACCGAAAAAGGTACTCTTTTAATTCTTTTTGTGAAAAAAAAGCGGTGCCATAAATTCTTTTTAGCATCTTATTTTTTTCATTGCCACGCCAATACGCACCCGCAACACTTAATAACTTAAATACTTTGACTGTGCCCGTACGTGCGACATGCGGTCCCTTGCACAGATCTTCGAAATCACCACTTTTATAAATCGAGACTGTTACGCTCTCTAATTCGTTTATAAGCTCACACTTATATAACTCACCTTTTGAACTAAAAAGTTTTAATGCCTCCTTTTTTGTCATTTCTATGCGTTCAAAAGCATAATCTTTAGCAATAATGTCATTCATAGCGTTTTCAATGTCAATTATTGTCTCGTCTGAAAAGGCGTTTTCAGTATCAAAATCATAGTAAAAACCCTCTTCAATCGCCGGGCCTATTCCCAATTTCACATCGGGAAAAAGCTTTTTTACCGCATGAGCCATCACATGCGAGACGCTATGTCTTAATATATCTAATTTTTCTTGTGTCATAAAATAATTACACCTCTACACATAAAAAAAACTACCTTCTCTTTATCATTACCTCTTAAAAAGTTAAGAGAAGCGTAGATTTTCCAATTTGTCCAGCTAGATATAATTCCAATTGCTTTTCTTATATTTTTGAACGTAATAATGTATTTAAATTCTTACAATGTATATAGTAACAAATTTAATCTAAAATATATAGTAAAATATATCTGCCCTAATGCATTGTGAATACGCATGTTATTTTATGTACGGTATAAAAAATAATATACATATGGGCGATGAGGGGATCGAACCCACGACCTCTACCATGTCAAGGTAGCGCTCTAACCAACTGAGCTAACCGCCCAATGATAATCTTTTCTCGCATAAAAGCAGTATAATACTTCATATTCCGTAATTGTTTCAAGTATTATCTCTATTGTGTAAAAAATCTATGATAATTGACCGTGTCATTGCTAATGCCTCTCCACGGTGAGAAACGCGCCCTTTTTCTTCTGGCGTTAATTCGGCAAACGTTTTTTCGAAAGGAGGATAATAAAAAATTGAATCGTATCCAAAACCATTCATTCCTTTTTCTTCGTGT
This sequence comes from Candidatus Omnitrophota bacterium, assembly GCA_018823795.1. GTDB lineage: Bacteria > Omnitrophota > Omnitrophia > JAHJGZ01 > JAHJGZ01 > JAHJGZ01. Next base: position 72 of record JAHJGZ010000066.1, on the reverse strand, counting down.
GCGATTAATCCATCGCAGGCCCCTTCAACAACCCCAATGATTTTTTCAGGCAACGCAAGGGCAATTGCACAT
>JAHJGZ010000065.1 GCA_018823795.1 Candidatus Omnitrophota bacterium | reverse complement strand
TTCATAAGCGCAGTGGTGCCTCCCGCCGTAAAAAGACTGTCCACGTCGCTTTCATCCTTCACATGAAGCACGGATTCGATAGCCTTGTTCAGCAATCCAGAATACTTGGCCATATTCTTGCCGTCGTCAGTCTCATCGTTAAACACTTCGTATACATCTTTTAGGGGTTCGCTGTTGCCTTTACAAAGCGCCCGCAGAATATCCAGCGTGGTTTTCACGTTCAAATGATTGGAAGAAATCTCCCCATTGGCAGTTATGTAAACTAAATAAAACGGATGAAGCTGATTGGTCTTATCGATATTGACTTCACTGTTAATATTTTTTAAGACAAAAATGGCACCTTCTTTAATCCCGCGCTCAACATCTTTCCCGCAAACCGCATGCATCCCATTAGCAACGTTCGCAAGACTCCCGTTCTCTTTTATATAGTTCACTAAATCCATGCGGAAATCATTCAGCCCCAGATCAGTAATTGAAACGCCTGACCCCATATCTTCGATATCAACAACCTCTTCCTGCAATCTTTCCAGCTGTTTTCTCCTAAATAACAGATCCGAAGATTTATTCGTCAGAACGTTATCTTCGCCGGTTGCTGTCGCATCAACGATAAACATCTTGTTTTCAACCCGGTTTTTCAGATTTATATAATCATCGAGAGATAACTGCGGCCAGAAGTTGACCAGCTGAATATCTTTATTCGTTGAGCCGATCCTGTCTATACGGCCAAACCGCTGGATAATACGCACAGGGTTCCAATGAATATCATAATTAATCCGCATGTCGCAATCCTGCAAGTTCTGCCCTTCGGAAATACAGTCCGTCGCTATTAAAACGTCTATTTCCGGTGCTGACTTATCTCTGCGCTCCTTGGATCGCGGAGAGAAATTGATCAGAATATTATTGAAGTTATTGTTTAACTTTAGCGTTGTCTTGTTCTCATCTGAGCCTGTCAATTTCGCGGTCTCAAGGCCGAGCGATTTATTGTATCCCGCAAGATTCTCGTATAAATAACTCACTGTATCCGCAAAAGCACTGAATATCAGAATTTTTCTATTTCCGGGATTAACAGGGGATTTTAGTTTATTTTTAATAAATGTTTTTAAATCTCTGAGTTTCGTATCATGTTCGGGCGTCACCTTTTCCATCTCACTGAATATTGCTTTGGCAACAAGAACATCGGCTTCTAGATCCTGCTTCCACCCTGTTGTATTCATATCCTCCAAGTTAACTCTAACTTTACCTCCGACACTGAATTCATCACTTAACCAGTCATCACTATCAGCATCAAGGTTGATATCTCCAAACTGGATAGATTCAACCGATCCTTGAGCCCCGGTTTTTTCAAACTCCTCAATTTTATTGATAATCCGCTCGATCTCACTTATGAATTTACCAAGAGTGATCCTGAATGAATCAACTGAACTTTCCAACCTTTTAAGAAAGTTTACCCTCATAAGGGTTTGCAGATTCCTTTCCCTATGAACTTGTTTAAAACTAAAATCTCCGTTAAGCTTTGTGTCGTAAATTTCACTGTAAAATTGCCGTTTGGTGTCCAGAATGTATTCCGTAGGTGAGTATATAGACATTGATAATTTCGAGAGTTCCTTGTAAAGCTCTGATATCTCAATAAACCCTTCAAGGTCTGTTATATCAGCATGATGAGTAATCGGCTTTAACCTGTTGGGAAATTTTCCGATCTTATTGATATCATAATACTTTTCTATGTGTCTTCGGCTTCGGGCTATTGTGATGCCATCAAGCAACTTGAAAAAATCAAAATTTGCGTTAAGCCGTTTCAAGAGCTCTTGACTGGTACGTTCTTCTACCGGCAGTTTAGACCACTCATTAAATACCCTCTGGGCATTTGTCAGGATGGTATCAATTGATTTGTCTGTATCCATCCTCCCGTCAGCAATATTCGTTTCGCCTTCACAGGCCAGAGCGATCTGATTTTTTAAATCGGTAAACCTGTTGTTAACCGGCGTCGCTGAAAGCATAAGAACTTTTGTCTTAACTCCGGCCCTCATGACATCGTTTAACAGTCTCTGATATCGTGTCACTCTATCTTTTCGAGGGTCATTATTTCTAAAATTATGCGATTCATCGATCACGACCAGATCATAATTACCCCAATTGACTCTGGACAAATCAATACCGTTTGATTGCCCCTGATCTCTGGATAAATCCGTGTGATACAGGACATGATAATTTAACCGATCCCTGAACAAAGGATTGTCTTCATAATTGTTCAAGAATGTCTGCCAATTATCTCCCAGCCGTTTCGGACAAAGCACGAGTACGGTGCGGTTTCTCTCCTGATAATATTTAATAACAGCTAAGGCTGAAAAAGTTTTCCCGAGGCCGACACTATCTGCAAGAATACACCCATTATGCCGTTCTAATTTGTTAACAATTCCTAAAGCGGCGTCTTTTTGGAAATCGTAAAGCTTGTTCCAAATTACGGAATTCTTAAAGCCGGTTTTCTCATTAGCGAGTTCATCCTCGGAAATATCCTCCAAAAACTCATCAAAAATATTATAGAGCGTCAGGTAATAGATAAATTCCGGGGAGTTTTCCTTATAAAGGTCCGCGATATACCCGAGAACTTCGTCAGTTACGTTCTTTACTATCTTTTCGTCATTCCATACTTCTTCAAAGTTTTGGATGTACTGCTTAGTTGCTTCATAATCGTCTGTCTTAATTATCTGATGCAAAACAGAATTGTCTTT
>JAHJGZ010000064.1 GCA_018823795.1 Candidatus Omnitrophota bacterium | reverse complement strand
TTCAAGATCTTCCTTTGGAATGCCGCAGCCCGTGTCCTGAAAAGATATTTCAACACGTTTTTCTTTAACGACAACGCCAATAGTGATTGCACCGCCGTCGGGCATGGCATTATGGGCATTAGCGATTAGATTAATAAAAACCTGCTGCAATTTATCTTTATTTCCATGAACAGTCGCCGCAAGCTGCGGGAAATCGGTATGTGTCTCTATCTTCCAACGACGAAGCTGATATTTCATAACCGCAAACGTGCTATCAGCAACTTCCCGTACGTCGACCGGCTCAAAGGTCATGGTAGACCGTTTTGCAAAATGCGCGATATCGGCAATAATTCCCGCACATCGTTTCGTCTCTTTTTCAATGCTCGCAAAATTTTTCTCAAACTTTTCTTTATCGTAGTTATCATTCTGTATTCTCTTTCTCATCAACTGCGCATAGCCCAGAATAAAACTTAACGGATTTTTCAGCTCATGTGCTACTTCAGCGCCGACCATGCCGATCGCCGCCATTTTACCTGACTGTATGAGCTGGTATTGCGTTTCATTGAGTTTCACATTTGCTTCTTCAAGCTCCTTGGTTCGCTCATCGACCTTTACCTCAAGCGTACGATTCCACTCTTCGATCTCCTCTTTCGCCTTTTTAAATTTACGCGTCATATCATTAAACGAATGCGAGAGTCTCCCGATTTCATCTTTGTTTTTTACGGTGATTTGATGATCGAGATTGCCGGCGCCAATAATTGCCGCCCCTTTATCAATGATTTCGAGCGGCTTGACAATTAAGCGATTAAGAAAGAAAATCAGCAATAGCACAATACCTATCAACAGAACAAATCCATATAAAAAATACTTTTGCATTTGTTGCATAAAAAATGTGAAGTATCGTTCGACAGAATAGGTTACTTGGACGACACCGATGCCGATCGTTTGTCCTTCGGACTGATGGGTAATGGGGGCAGTAAAAGTTTCGGTAGCGATTGAAGAGGTTGAATCTTTGTCGTTTCCGTCACGAAGGGTATATCGAGCCAAGCAAATATTTTCCACATAAATTTTTATGTCCCGTATCGTTTTATAGGCACGTCCAATGGTAAACAGACTTTTCTCCAGCGCCATAAAATTTCCTTCCTGAAGAAGGTCAGTACACGCCGATGCAATTCCTTGTGCTAAGGATCTTCCATATTCTTCTGATTGATCCCGAATTGCTCCATGCGTTTTCCACATGCCGGAGAATATAAAAAGCGAGGAAAGAAAACATACAACAATAATTATGATCGTGAGCAATTTAGCTTTCAATGACTCACGTATTCGAAAAAGATTGAATGTCATTTATATTCCCCCTTTATTGACAGTATTGCCAGCGACCTAACTCTTTGCAATTAAACAGGTTAGGCTACACACCCGTAGATACAGTTCTACCTCTTACATATCGTCACAAAATATCGTTTTATTGAGTCTTTATTTAGGGTGGGGATTGTCGCACATTGCGGCTGCCAATACGTACTGCCATGGGACAAGACTGAAAGATTGAATGTGCTTATTTTAGTGCAATAATCTTAATAAACGCATGTTGCTACATTGTTACTGTAACAATGTAACAACATATCATCAACAATGATTAAGGCGTGTTGCGATATGAAACGCGCGCAGAGCAACGGCACCATTTTAACTACGTAGTTTATTAAATATGATTTCCTAACTGATTATTTTACAGCATGTTAAAGCATCACGTTGTTTTAGGTTTCTCCGATGGTTGTGGCGAAGTTTCCTCTTGCTCTAGGATTTCATCCACTACATCTTTGAGGGTATCCAGCATAAACGGTTTTTCGAGGAAATGATCGATTGCTTCACGTTCGAACAATTCTTTCATCAATCGCTTGCCTGTGGTAATGATACAGCGAATAGGTATATGACGCTTTCTGACTTCCTGGAGCATGGTATACCCATCCATATTGGGCATCAGAATGTCCAAAATCATAAGCACCGGCCTTTCTTTTTCGATCTTCGCTAACCCCTCTTTTCCCGTACTTGCGGTTAAACAGGTGTATCCATGCATCGCAAAATATGTTTTTACATTCTGTACAAATTTTACCTCATCATCGATAATAATAATTTTCTTTTTCATACTTTATACCTTTCTATCTCTGCAACTTAATGCCACCGTATCTAACGGGGCTTACCCCGTTAGAAATAGGAAACGCTTTAATCGATTTTTTATATACCTTTTTCCCATTCCAGATTTCAAATACTTCTCTCTCTCAAGCGCATCATGTTTATTTATACATGCCTCATAATACATCAACTCAAAAGGTCCACGTCCTTTAGTAGACCGCACTTGTTCACTGTTATGTTCATAGAAGCGTTTCCGTAAATTATGTGTATAACCAACGTATAATTTTCTATTTTTATTGCTTCTTAAAACATACGTATAATTCATAACGCAACCTAATTTCTAACGGGGCTTATGCTGCTGTCGTAAATATCCTACCATCAATCGTGTGTACAATATCAATAAGCATATTCTTAAGCCCTTCGGCAAGCGAGTAGACTCGCGGAAAAATTGATTGAATGTCAACAATTATCGGGCGCTTCGTTCCCCTCGGCGGTATACTTTTTGCCAAAAGTGCTAAAAACACAATTTTAAAATGGAAAATGCCGGCTATACGACTCACCGACTTCTCACTCTCACCCAAGTAAATTTGTACTTCGGGAAGAATATCTAGAGGGACATCCCCTTCGCGTGCACCAATATAAAAAACGAAGTCTTCATCTTCTTGGTACCGCTTTACATAATCAGCTGCTCTATAGGTCATAACATTTTCTATGGCTGCAACACGTTCCATCTCCTTAAATTCCCATTCGCGATAGGTGTCTGCAACGATGAGAACCGGTTTTAATGGTACCCGCTTAAACGCCTCAAGACTTGTAGCCGCCTTCTCTTGATACCCCCTTAGCGCATGTCCTATTTTTCGATCTACCTCGTTATCAGACGCACCGGATGAGCGAAACAGTTCCTGTAAAAGATGTGATGGAAAATCTCGTGGTATGCGTTGCATTATATCAGTGCCCTGTCCGTTTTGTACACGATAGAGTTCTCTTTTCTCTTTTCGTCTTCGTGCCTCTTGATAAATATCTTTTATTATTTGATCTAACCGTTTACTCATTTCCTGATTATGTATAATACCCTCTCCAAATACTTTACGCCCCGTAAAACCATGCGGCACTTCATCGATAAAAATATGTTGTATTTCATCAATCCATAGCTGAGCCATAAGTTCTGATCCTTCGCGTCCTCTATTTTGCAGATCGTGCCTCAGAAGGTCTCCGACCCATACACCAGGAGCCCTTCCGGTCCGTAGGCCTTGCCGCGTGTGTGAAATACACAATCCCTGTCCCAGTGCTGCTTCGCCAAGAACGATATCAATGTCAGCGTCCTCCCGTAACGCTTTGATCAATCTATCACCATCACTGAGTTCTATTTGATCATAGATTGGAACTAACGTATTTTTAAATGCATCCTCGAGCAAATCTTTTCCAAATCGTACTTCTTGTATAAAATTGACTAACGGCCGAAATCCATAGCGGTCAATCTCTTCCTCAGACATTTCATAGGGGGGATCGATACGGCTTGGAAGGAGCACCTTCCCTTGAGGAGTAATACGCAGAACAATCTCTTTATCAATATAATTCATAAAAAAGAGTGCATTGCCCAGAATCGGGCTATCCATAAATCGCCCTTTAAAGGGACTCGTCATTGCATCAGCCGCGTTCAACGGTTCCTGCATAAGATAATGCGCCCCATGAGACATTTCAGCACGTACTTCATCTAATAACGCGGTATCAATATTTTCATACATCCTTTCAATAAGCGGCTCTATTCCTTTCTCACAGCGCTTTAATAAAAAACGCAAAGCTTCGTTCCTCTGACCGAACAAATCCATAGTATCGACATCAAGCATCGCTAAAAATATCTCTTTTATAATAATGTTTTTTTCTTTCTTTCGATCATACCGAGCGAATATTTTCTGTATCCTTTCAATGAGTACCTCTTCCCCTGTTTTCCCCGGACGTTTTGGTAATGCCGGAATCTCTCCACGTACGTCGGAAGAGAAACTTGTTTTCATATTGCGGCTACCGCCAGCAGTTACTGGTTTATCCCGTAACGGAATATTCCCCTCAAGGTAATGGGTAATATAGCCAAAAATATGTCGCCAGTGTTCGGCATGCTCGATAACATGGCCAAAATTCGTCGAATCGTGCGGCATCTCATAACAGGTGCCGACAGACGCTTCATTACTGCAGATATATCTGCCATGTCCCGGTGATTCTATCCCGAAATGTGTGCTCTTTGGACAGGTTTGAGGAAACATCTGCTCCAAGATATACCGTTTAAGCCGCTTTCCCTCCCATCTACTATCAATCTTTTCCAGTTCATCATGCGTTAATTCGGTAAACGGTTTATTGTTAAACCGTCCGGTCAATAACATAACCAGTGTTATGCTGATATCATTGAGTTCTTTCTCATCACCCCCGATATCGTGTAAGAAAAAATGGCTGTCTTTTATAACCATATTTGTAGATAAAATCTCAAGCGGAATAGTTGAAACATACAATTTCTCAAGCCGCTCAAGGGGGTTTACCGATGAGGCTTCGATCTCAGCAAGTGTATCAAGCCCAATTCCACATGATTTAACTTGTTCCCAAAAGAGGTTCATTGCCTCATCAGCCCTATTCCCGTTCAATCCTTCAAACTCCGCTTCATTAAATCCCCGATACACAAAATGAAGCCCTTCTTCAAAAAGTGTTTGTCGTACAAAATCTCGACAGGTTTGTCCATGCCGCAGGAGGCCACTATTAAAAACCCCTTCATAGAGTTTTTTCATAACATCTACGTTAAACCACCAGATCGGCTTTTTCTCATTCGGCAGGAGTATCAGCTTTGATTCATCAACCCACTGAATAAAATTATCAATGGTACAGGTAATGCCTTTAATCTCACAAAGAGACTGAAATACAACTGCCAAGTCGGCATTCTGTTCAATAAGCTCACGGACTTCCGGATAATTTGATAAGGTCAAATCCTCGCGGACCATGTTGAATGCGAGAAGAAGGGCATCTTTTGCTTCAACAGTAACTTCTTCCGTGGCCGGATTCTTGAGTAGATCAACAATAGGATTAGGCATGTACTGTATGAGCAGCTCTGCAGCTAAAGAATCTGGCGTATCTCTGATAATGGATACTACTTTTCCCCAATCAACAACGTCAGCTTCAACAATCACCGATGAATTGGTAAAGAAAAAATCATAGAGAGGGGCGTGGTCTTCGCGCACATCCTGCATAAACATCTCCCCAACCCATGCGTCCGGGTTTTGGCTTAAGTATTCTATGACATCCCCGCCAAGCCATATGCCATGGCCTCTTTCCTTATTGCTCAGCCCGCGGCGGGTATGCGTTAATATCTCTCCCTGACCAAGCATGATACTACCCAAAACAATATCCAGAGCAAAATTGCCATCCATAAATTTAGCAATAAAATCATCCCGCATCTGTCTAATATCCTCATCACTCCACCCCATCCGCTCAAAACGGCCGGTACAGTATTTTGCAAAAACAGACCTTAATTTTTCTTCATCAATGATACTTTGTAAAAACGTTACTAATGGCCTGAGGCCGCACGCATCGATCTCCTTATCTGTAAGCTCAAGCAATGCATCGCCGCGGCTTGGTATGACAACTTTTCCTTCACGCAGATACACACGCACCACTTCTTCTTTGTCAATATGGTTCATAAAAAGAACCGCTTCACCAGCTTCAGTTTCACCTAACAACTTGCCCTTACGCAAAGACTCTGCTTCTTC
>JAHJGZ010000006.1 GCA_018823795.1 Candidatus Omnitrophota bacterium | reverse complement strand
TATTTATATCAAAATAAAAAAACCGGCATACCCAAAAAAATATCTCACAGGACGCTATTTCCTTGCTGACTATTCTGGAATTCTTGCTCAACTAGATATTGATGAAGAACAAATTAAAGAACAAAAATCCATTGAAGAAATTGTTTTTTTTAAGAAAATTGGCGATACTATTTTGGTGCCACCGGTTGGATATGATTACTTGGGGTGGATTACGACTGAGGGGGATAATGCCATAGATGCACAAGACAATCTTAAAAATGCTTTGAAATGTATCAAATATGATATAGCGCGTTTTCAACCTGCTTCTTCTATCGGCAAGACACACCGTGAAAACGATATTTCTTTCTCCTCATTGAAAGAGAGCACCTCTATCCGCCAGAAAGCAAAAATTGAAAAAATTCGACAGATATCCCTAAAAGAACAGAGAAGTTTACGCATCGGTATTGCATACAATGGCTATCATCATGATGAGCAGGAGATGGCTGTAGAAAAAGAATTAAGTGCTGTTGGACAAAATATTCAAACAACTTTGCAAGACATAGGTTATCGTACCACCTTGATAGATTTCAATAATGCGCCAAAAGCGATCAATAATCTTGCTAACAGTGACATCGATCTTGTCTTTAATGTTTGCGAAAGAATTAATGATTCCAGTTTACTAGAACCACATGCAGCCTCCATATTTGATATATTGCAAATTCCTTACACCGGTTCAAACCCTTTTACACTCGGGCTTTGCATCGATAAAATTCGAGTAAAAAAACTCTTAACTTACCACAATATTCCCACAGCAAAATGGGACTATGTGTATACGCTCGATGACAACCTCCGAAATGATTTGGATTACCCGCTAATCGTCAAACCCGCCAATACAGATAATTCCATTGGTATTACAAATGAATCAGTGGTGACGGATAAAAAAGGTTTAAAAAAACAACTAGAAAAAGTGATACTTAAACATAACCGCCCGGCCTTGATTGAGGAGTATATTGAAGGTGATGAATATGATGTGGCAATTTTGGGAAGTGATTATGACAATTTACGGGTGTTGCCGCTTTCTCGTTCCATATTTGATAAAATGCCAGAGGGCTATTGGCATATTTATGCTTATGATTCCAAGTGGGACACTGATGAGGCATATAAAAAGATAGTCGTTCAAGAGCCGGCGAAAGGAATTAGTCAAAAACTTAAGTCTCTTCTTACTGAAATCGCTTTGGATACCTACAATATTTTGGATTGTCATGATTATGGACGGGTAGAAATTAAAGTGGATCGGAACAATAATCCTTTTGTGCTCGAACTCAATCCGAATCCATCTATCAATATAAATGACGCTTTTTCTCGGCTTTCGAAATTAGTAGGAATGAGTTACGGAGATTTTCTAGAAGAAGTGATTCGCATGACCATAGAACGGTATAAAGAAAATCCGCCTTATTATCATTTACAAGCTGACATTATTTAACAAAATATGAATATCGCGTACCGTCTATCCGGCCTTGAATTTTTGTTTTGTGAAAATGAAAAATATCGCTTCTTTCCGATTGTCGCAGATAATTCCATTGAATATAAATTTGCAAAGGAATGCTTACGAATGGAAAACATCATTCATATTAACATTAAAAATAATTCATTATTTTCAAAATTAAACAGTGAGGAAATAGCAAGATTTTCTGACTTGGGAGAAAAATTAAACGCTTCTGAAGTCCGCTTTCTTTTGGTGAAAAAATCAAACGCATTTTTAGAAAAATGGAGTCAAAAATATAAAATTACACTTATATCCCCTGATTACAATATAGGGGGGAAAATTGAGAATAAAATATATTTTGACACTTTCTTAAGTGCCAATAGATTGCCAAAACCAGTCAGCAAAGTAATATCGTCAAACGATGATCGAATGCCATTTCCTATGACAATTTTACAGATTCCAGTATCGTCCGGAGGAGAAGGTACTTTTTTAATAAAAACCCAAAAAATATTTTCAGAGTTAAGTAGAAAATTTGAAAAACCGCTTTTGGCGAGGAAATACCAAAAAGGAATGCCATTAGGTGTTTCCTTATTTATTGATAAAGAAAAAATTTATTTTACCGCTTTGGAAAGACAATGTTTTCATGCGGGCAAAAACAATTCTGTGGGTGATTTTATTGGTATTCAATGGCTCCCTTATACTTTTTTTGATTACAAAGTATATAAAAAAATAGAGAAGTTTTTATTACAGATTGGTCGTAAACTCTCGTTAGAAGGATTGCAGGGATTGATTAATATTGATTTTATTTTGGATAAAACCGGCAGCATTTATTGCCTTGAATGCAATCCTAGATTGACATTCGCTACCAATCAAATTCTATCACAAAAGGAACTTCGTAATGGGGTTGATTATATTGATTTGTATGTTAAGAATTTAAAAACACGAGAAGGTATTTCTAGTTTGTTGCCCAAGAGCACTTTTTTAGGATGTCAGATGCTTATTTCATTTCCGCCTCAGACCAAATTCCCGCATGCAATAAAAACTTTTATTCAAAGTGGATTTTTTATTTTTGAGAATAATTTATTGAAAGAGGTGGAGTTAGAAAACCGCATGGATTTTTTAAAGTTAAAAAATGGCATATTTTATTATAATGAAATAGATAAGGGTGAAGTGTACCAATCTAGTATTCAAATCGGTACCGTGATTGCCAATTTTCCTCTGTATAGTTTGAAAACAGGGAAGCTGAATAAGGCGGGAAAAGAGGTTTATAATTATTTCATAAATCAAACTTTGTGAACGACCACATTTGACTGACGGCTATATGTAAATTATCTTCCAAGAACTTCGTTTTTGTCGTAAACTTCGTGTAGCCGTTTCATCTTACTCACCTTACGAAATTTATAATTAAAAAATAAATACCATGCAAAAACAAAAAACTCGTAATATTTTTTTATTCATTATTCTAATTTTTGTGACTGTTATTCTGTTTGGAGTTGGCTTAGGTTTTCTTTATTCATCACTGCCCGAGCACCATCCAGAGAAAAATGAACAGTCATGCGAAAAAGCAGGGGGGCTATGGACAGATGATCAAGATTGCCTTCTTTCATATAAAAAGTCCGGTGAAACATGTACAGATGGAGGACAATGCGAGAGTGGCGTTTGTTATCCGCCGGCATTAACCGATGAACAAAAAAACAATCTTACCAAAGGTCCTTTAGAGGGCATGGTAGGAACCTGTTATCCTGAAGAGTTGGTAACTGGTTGTGTTAAACAGGTTCTTTTGGGAACAATTACAGAGGAGTCTATGTGCCTGGATGAGAAATAATTCTATTTTGGCAGAAAACTTGTGTGGGTGGAGGGAGCGGGATCATGGTATGACTTTGTTTCATCATTAGGTCATCGCTTACTCGACAATGATAAATTATTTACCATCGCACTCATTCGCGCGACGCCCGAAACCTACGGGTCTTGTTCCGTCCCATACAAAAAAGCCATCCTTTGAATGACTCTTTTTTTATGCGGAGGGAGTGGGATTCGAACCCACGGGACCCGTTAAGACCCAACAGTTTTCAAGACTGTCACATTCGACCGCTCTGTCATCCCTCCGTATTATCCGTGCTTTAGTTTTAAATATAGAATAGAAAGTGCAAGAATTAACCCAGCTGTATTCATGACCGCAACTGGACCGTTCTGGATCAGCACGGCGTAAGTGATCCAAAGGACGAGTCCGATGCAGTATATTATATAGCGCCATAAAGATATATCGCGTGTTGATCTAGTCCGCCAACTTTTAATAGTTTGTGGCAGAAGAGAGAAGACCACGAGCATCCCGGCACAATATCCTAGAATATCAATTAATTCCATATGCGGAGAGGGGGGGATTTGAACCCCCGATACCGGCAGATACCGATATAACGGATTAGCAATCCGTCGCTTTCAACCACTCAGCCACCTCTCCATATTTATTTGTCGAAAAAGAACATTCTGGAAATAGTGGCTACAATTGCTTTCAATCGGGGTTTGCGGCTGCTTTGCAGCAACGCTTGCGTCCGTTCTCGCCGTCGTGTCTGAATTAATACATTCACTTATTTCGGCTCGAACCCACTTCAGCACCTCTTCATTTTGGAACAGTACTAAAAAGCACGTTACTAACTATAACGATTTTAATAGTAAAGTCAAGAAATTGGGCGTTAATGTGTACACCTGCTCGATAGAAGAAATGTTGTGAAATTGTAAAAAAATTGACAAAATCTAACAAAAAGTTAATATTTTCAAATAAGGTAAATAATGCTATAATAGATTTATATGGCAGAACAAACACCATTCCATGACTCGCATGAGCTTTCACCAGAAGAGCGTGAAGCCGCGATAAAAAAAGGCATAAACCCCGTGGAAAAGGGAAAAATCAAATATCAGTGGACCTTTCCAGAGTTTGAAAAACATGATCGTGGTCCCTTATGGTACTTCATCGCTTTTTTTGGCGGCGGCGGCCTGTTGATTTACACTATCATAGATGGTAATTTTTTATTCGCACTCATTATTTTACTGTTTGCTTTAATCATCTTCACGCATCATCGTACTGAGCCAGCCCAGTTAACACTTACAATTTACGAAGCAGGTATCCGGATCGGAGATCGGTTCTTCCTATTTAGAGAGATCGAATCTTTTGCAGTCATTTATGAACCACCCCTAATTAAACAGCTATATATTAAACCTAGAACTGGTGTGCTCCGAAACGAAATTGCCATTCCGTTATATGATGAAGACCCAGTGCAGTTACGTCGATTTCTAGTAGATTATTTAGAAGAGAATTTTGAAAGAGAGGAAGAGTCAGCTACCGAAGCAGCAATTCGTTTTTTCAAGTTATAGTTTACGAAAAGCCTTGTTGACGATAAAGGCTTTTTAATATACTGTTTATTACCGTAACTTTACATTGCATATATGTCCTCGTAGCTCAGTTGGATAGAGCGTTGGTTTGCGGTACCAGAGGCCGCAGGTTCAAATCCTGCCGAGGACACTAATCATGACCCCGCGCTATAGCAAGCGCATGAATGCCAGCT
>JAHJGZ010000063.1 GCA_018823795.1 Candidatus Omnitrophota bacterium | reverse complement strand
TGCATCTTCACCTGAATGAGAGAATACAAACTGGATTCCTGCAAACGATTGACAGTCGTCGATAAATAACCCCTCTTGCCCGTCAAAGACAATAGAGATAGTGGCCCTCAGATTATTCGCAATTTTCCAGTCGCGCAGAAAAGAGGCAAGTGCCCTTCGTGATTTCTCAAGACTCTTTCGCGCGACGTGTCGTAACGCCGGTATTTTATTGATGACGTTGTATCCGTCGACGAGTATTGTTTTTTGTGTGGACATGGTTTTTTATTATGAGAGAGAAAAAACTATTTCTGGTTTTTGTGCTAAGGTGTTATGAACGGGACAGTTTTTAATGAAGCGCATAATGGACTCTTTTCTCTTTTCATCAAGCACGGCATCTTTAAAATCGATCGAAACATTGATCGTTTTAAAATGTACCGGTTTTTCTTCCGAGAATTCAGCAGTGACGGTAATAACAAAATTTTTTAGATCTAATTGGGTATTCTTCGTATACTTTCGAATATACACACCAATACAACTGCCAAGCGCGCCGAGGAGCATAGCGGGCGGCGTTAATGCCTTTTCCCCTTTTGCATCGATAGTTACCACGTGATGATTTGATTGCGTGATAAATTGCATTTCACTCGTGTGTTCTACCCGTACCTCATACATGAGAGTCTCCTGTACGCTTGTTATTTACCTCATTCGAATGTTCTTTGATAATATCCATAACTTCGAGTTCGTTCGCCGCGTACCGCAGGCGTGTTCGTATATCTCTATTCGACAGGAATTCTGCAATCGCCGCAAGGACCTGCAGATGAAGCTCCGGTTTTTCAGACGGTGACAGTACCACATAAATGATAGAAACGTTCCCCTCCCCACCGCCAAAGTCTATGCTTCTGTCTCGCGGTAATACACCGAGACCAACAACGGGCGATCCTAACTCTGGAACACGACCGTGCAGGATGGCAACCCCGTCACCTAAGGTGGTACCTCCCTGTCGTTCTCGTTCTAATATTGTTTCAAGTACCACTCCCGCATTGTGAACAAGACCTGCTGACTGCAGTGTACGTATCATCTCCCAAATAGCTTCCCCTTTTGAGGCGACATTCAAGGGAACGTGTATACCTTCAGGGTGAATCAGATTATACATATGTAAGTGCTCGTGTTGAATTTTTTCGCGAATTCGTTCCTCTTCATCAATAAATTCCCCGCCGCCGGTCGTCCACGATCGCCATTTAATAAGCGCTTGCTCAGAAAGAAAAATACCAAAAACTTCAAAAATAATGAGTCCGGGGAAAATGATACCCAGAATTATTTCACCATCGGCCCCAAGAATAGTGGCGACAAAAAATGCTTCTACCACCGCAACCCCTGCTTGCGGCAGCATGAGCTTCGGCAGACATTGTCTCAAACGTTTTTCTTCGTTTACGATTTTACATCCCAGCCATGTCCCGCCGACTTTTCCCACAGCCCGTGCCATAACATAACAGGCGATAAAGACAAAGTTTTCAGGATGGAATGCTTCGATGCGCGCATTCGCGCCGATGAGGGCAAAAAATACTAAGGTGTACATCGAGGTGGCATTTTCTATCCTCAGTGATTTAAAGACATGTCGGCCGTGAAAATTTGAAACAAAGATTCCTGCAGCGACAGCGGTTATCAGAAACGGCAGGTGTAAATGCAGCGATATGCCAACGGCAAGTGAGACAAGTCCCCAGACAATAACGAACGTCTCGACCGATGGTCCCGGCATTTCGGTGATCAGACGTGACAGAAACTCAGGCCCAAGAATTGTTCCTCTTTCCCGCCCGTTTGCTTTTGGGAAAAGCCACCTGCGCTTTGTTAAAATCTTTAGCAATATAAATACGCCGAGCCCTAAGAGAACCGCATAGCCAATATCCTTCGCGACGGGAACAACAATGTTTCCTATGGTGGCAAATGAAAAATGTGTGGAATTATTGAGTAAGAGGGCTATTTGACAGAGGATTGAAAAGATTATTACTTCGATGACATCGTCAATAACGACCAAGCCACTTAACACGTTACGCATTTTACCGGTAATTTCAAGCTTATTCATAATAACAAATGTGGCGGCCGGTGCCGTCGCAATGCCAATACTACCGATAATAAGTGCGACAATAGGTTTAAACCCTAAGAGCAGAAAGGTAATGCTTACCAGTAAAAAGGTCGCAAACGCTTGTACAAAACAAATGATAACTGCTTTTTTGCCAATACGATTTAATTTATCTTTACTTAATTCATCCCCGATGCCAAATACCACTAAACTTAAAAAGACAAAGGTAAAAAAGTGCAGCGATTCGAGCGCCTGCCGGTACGCGGGGAATTTATGGCCAATGAAGAAAAGGAGTATCGGCCCGACGACAATGCCACCGAGCACCTGCCCCACCACATCGCCGATGTGAAAATGACGCGTAATCTTGCCGCCGAAATTAGCGGCCAACAGCACAAAGCCAAAACAGATTATTTGCATGTAAAATATTTCAAAATTCATACGGTATCTTCACGTCCGCTTATTTTTTTTTGTTGTTTTTTCTGTCCGTTTACCATAACATATTAGAGCGCTATCAGTATTGAGTCAATTAAAATTGTGTTGAGGTGACGATGGAAATCAAAAACCCATTTATTTTCAGAAATTACGATATTCGGGGCGTTGCAGATAGTGACCTTCCCGATAAGGATGTCATTGCGATAGGCAAGGCCTTTGGCACACGCCTGATCCGACAAGGGAAAAGGGATATTAATGTCGGCCGTGATTGCCGGCTTTCTTCTGAGCGGCTCTACAAGAGTCTGGTGCAAGGGATTTTTTCAACCGGTTGTACAATACGAAATCTAGGAATATGTACAACGCCGATGCTCTATTTTTCCCTGTTTTGTTTTAATGCCGACGGCGGCATTATGATTACCGGTTCTCATAATCCGCCCGAATACAATGGATTTAAACTCTGCGTTGGCCAGGACTCGCTCGATGGCGAGAAGCTTCAAGAATTACGGCAGATGATCGAAGCGGATGATTTTCATGCAGGAACCGGCGATTGTTTTACCGGATCGGTTACTGAGGCGTACCTCGAGTATCTGAGCACAGACTGTGTCTTAGACCGCCCCTTAACGATTGTTATCGATAGCGGCAATGGTGTCGCCGGCACCGTTGCTATTCCCCTGTTCAAAAAGTTGGGATGCACGGTCATTCCCCTTTTTGAGAAGCCGGATGGCCGGTTCCCCAATCATGTTCCTAATCCCCTCAAACCGGAAAACATGGCTGCGTGTGTGGAGCGAGTCGTGAACGAAAAGGCAGATTTTGGTATTGCCTATGATTGTGACGGGGACCGTCTCGGTGTTGTTGACGATAAAGGGAAAATCCTCTGGGGGGATTCACTCATGATCCTTTTTGCCCGAGAAATTTTGTCTCGCAAACCGAATGCCCTTTTTATTTCGGAAGTCACTTCTTCACAAAGTCTCTACGATGAGATTTCCCGATTAGGCGGTACGGTTATCATGGGGAAGATGGGGCACACCAATATCAAAGCGAAAATGAAAGAAATGAATGCTGCACTCGGAGCTGAATTAAGCGGCCATATATTTTTTAATGACGGCTACCTCGGGTTTGACGATGCTATTTACGCAACACGCCGGCTTCTTGAAATTGTTGCCGCATCAGATACACCCCTATCGGAACTCTTGAGCGATATAACGCCTCTGTTTTCCACCCCGGAAATACGAATCCCCGTACCTGACGAAGAAAAGTTTCGTATTGCACAGAAAGTCACCGACCATTTTAAAAAAGAGAACTACTCAGTTATTGATATTGACGGATGTCGCGTCAATTTTAAAGATGGGTGGGGTCTGGTGCGCGCCTCAAATACGCAGCCGGCCCTTACGATGCGTTTTGAAGCAATTAGTGAAGATGCCCTCCACATAATAGAAAAGACCGTACGAACGGTCGTTGATGAGGTCATGTCCTGAAAATTACCCCTCTTCCCGCTCTTGCATGATGTGTTCGTATGCTTCTTGAATTTCCTGGAATTTTTTATTTGCAAAGGTGATGAATTCATCCGGCAGGCCTTTGGAAATTATTTTATCGGGATGGTAATCATTGACCAGTTTTCGGTATTTCCTTTTTATCTCCTGCGTGCTTTCATTTTTCGAAGCGCCTAAACAGGAGTAAAAACGATCAGTATCTTTCACGTAAATAGATTTCAGTCGATTATATTCACTCAAGCTTAAGTTAAAAATCTTCATCGCACTCTGGATCATCTTCTCTTCATTTGGGTGAAACTCACTGTCCGCAGCAGCCACCTGCAGCAAGAGCTCGAGCATGATAAGGAGCATTTCTCTCCTCGTTCCGAAGAGTTGATAAAACTGACGGGCAAAATCATCAAAACTGTCCCGGGAGTCTTTTGCTTGATTAAATATTTCACTGCCGATTTTTCTATCCTCGGCTGAAAGCCCCAGCTTTCCCGTCATAAAGGCATCAATCACCTTGATTTCATCAGTGCTAATAACGCCGTCAGCTTTGGCAAGTTTTGCAAGGAGTGAAAAGGTTGCAACGAAAAAGACCATCTTTGCCTGTTCCGGATCCGTTGCGGTAAATGGTTGCATGCCGATTCCTCTGCGCTGTCCTGCACGTGGCATGTGCGCGCCAATGACCGCCCCCAGTACACCGCCCAAGGGCCCGCCCAGCATAAATCCGATTGAACCAAAAATAATGCTTTGTCCTAATGTTCCCATGTTCAATGAGACCGTGGCGTACGGAGAGTATCGACGTACGTCACTTGGTCGAATTAATCCCGTCCCCGTAGGGGATCGGGAAACTGTTATTAATGGCAGATACTATCATGAATAGTGTTTTATTGTATCGTAAAATTAAGGCAAGTCAATAAAAAGTGGCGTTGTCGGTTAGAACAGATAACTGATGCCGGCGTAGAGGGAATCTATTTCAAGTGAAATTTGTGCCCCCTCTCCCCTTCGGCTTTTTGAATCCCCCATCCCGTTTTCTTTTATCGTGTTTTTAAACACGTGCAGCCAGCCGGCATTGAGTTCAATATGATCGCTCAATTGGTAACCAACACCAACGCCAAGATGATGCTCTGAAATAAGGCCGGAGAGGACATTCGCGTACACAACGTCCGGATGAATGGGTGATTGCCCGTAACTGTACCCAAGCCGCAGCTTCAATCGCTCAAACGCACGGTATTGGGCACCAAAGCCAAAAACCCATTGATTTTCCCAACCATACCCGCCGTGATCGGGAGATTTCGCGGTCACATCAACCCAGCGCCAGTCAATGTATTTTACATTTGATTCAAAAAGGAGATTATCGGTGGGCTTCAGCGCAACACCGGCAATGTATTCAGGCGGATTATTGAGCTTTTCAAGGGTATCATTATACCCGTTAAATCGTTCATTCCATCGCATGCTTTTAAATGAGAGGCCGACCGACGCGAAATCGTTCACGTCATAGAGAGTGCCGACATTAAAACCGATTCCCCACGCATGGTCCCCATTGTCGCGGCCAACCGTTTCATTGAGACTTGAATTAGCGATATCAGCCTTAAGCCGGCTCAGTACCGCAACACCGGATAGACCAACCGATAGCTGCTCAGTCGGTTTATAGGCAACGGTGGGAACGAATTCGGTAACATACAATTCGACATGCCGGTCGTAGTCATTATTGGTTACCGCCTGTGAAAGCCGTGAGTTTTTGTAATCAACTTCAAGTCCTGAAACAACGCCCGCCGCAAGACCGTAATACACGTCACTGTCGCGGTACTTTCCCGCGAATCCAAAGTGCGGAATAAAAATGGTATCCGCCTTACTGCGGTCCCACCCTGCTGCGTTGGCGAATTGCGCAAACGGTGCCTGGCTCGTATCTTTTCGCATGTCAATGTGGGCAATTTCAGTTGCCAGATCGATGCGGTTGCCGATTTTGGTAATGCCGGCCGGATTAATCATCATCG
>JAHJGZ010000062.1 GCA_018823795.1 Candidatus Omnitrophota bacterium | reverse complement strand
GAAATGTAATTGGAAAGACCTTTATCTGACAACACCTTCGTTATTGCTGCCGTCAACGTTGTCTTTCCATGGTCAACGTGTCCGATCGTTCCCACGTTTACATGCGGCTTTGTCCGTTCAAATTTTTCCTTCGCCATGATAATCCTTCCTCCTCTTTTTACTTTATGATAATTCTATTTTTAACGCAATACTTTATTCTCAGCGTATCTATCTCCCAGCTGCTGACGGGGGTCGAACCCGTGAACCTCTTCCTTACCAAGGAAGTGCTCTACCAACTGAGCTACAGCAGCGGCACACACAGAATACACGCAGTAGAGACAGTCTTCTCCTTAAAAAAATTATCTCGGAATTATATCACAGGTTTGAGTAATGTCAAGACTATTTTGACTTTTTTAGAAAATGGCTCTAATTAGGCATTTAGAGGCTTTTATTGCACACTTTCGTGCTTTCACAAAGCATATCTTAAAAAAGGTTGATAAGAAAATTGAACAATTAAAATATGCAACAAATATTTTTTTTAACTAATTACCCAGGCTGGTTTTGAGATAACCCTATCGCGAGCAATTAAGGTAACTACCTATTTCATTTCCTCTTACTCCGTTGCAATAGTTTTCGTACAGCATTGAGTCTTCCCCCTTCACTTATCACATGAGCTTCGCGGGGGCTTAATTCTAATCGCGCAATAATAAGTTTTTCCTTTGTTAAATTTTTTATAATAACGTTTAACGGACCACTACCTTTCTTGAGTGCACGTAATACCGATCGTATTCCCTCAATCGAAAGAAGGTCTCCTTCTTCAACCGTTTTATACCCAACATCATGCACAAAAGTTAACGGTAAAATACCAAAGTTAATCAGATTCGCACGGTGAATACGCTCGATCGAAAGCGCCAGCACCGCCTTGACACCTAATGAGGCTGGACAGAGTGCTGCATGCTCGCGCGATGACCCTTGCCCGTAACTCCTTCCTGCTACAATAATACCTGCTTTTTCATCTCGCGCACGTTTAACAAATGTAGCATCAACATTTTCAAAAACAAAATCTGCGTATCGTTCAATGTTCGACCTGAATTTGAGACGTCGGCCAGCCGGCATGATGTGATCGGTTGTAATTTTATCGCCAACTTTAATCAACACCTTCGCATCAATCGCATCAACTGCAGCTGCCAATTTAGGCGGCATTTTAATATTACTTCCCCGGTATACGTTAAGGCGTGTCTCGGATTTACGTGAAAATAAAATCATGCGGTCATTAATCACAAATTTTTTGGGAGATAGAATTTTTGGGTACACCATCTTAAGTTCGCGCGGATCAGTAATACGCCCTGTAATCGCACACGCAACCGCTACTGCAGGCGATGCCAAATACACATGTGCACTTTTCGTCCCTGAACGGCCAAGAAAGTTTCGGTTATTCGTTCGAATACTTACTGCTCCATCACGCGGTGCCTGACCAATACCAATACAAAATCCACAGGTCGATTCAAGAATGCGTGCACCAGCAGCAATCATTATATCGAGTGCACCATTTTTTGCAATCATCTCAAACACCTGTTTTGATCCCGGCGCAATGACAAAACTCACATCAGGATGTATTTTCTTCTTTCCCAACATCTTTGCAACAAGCATTAAATCTTGGAATGAAGAATTGGTACATGAACCAACACATACCTGATCAACAACAACTTTTTTCAAATCCTTTACCTTGGTAACGTTCCCAGGACTGTGCGGACAAGCAATGAGTGGTTCTAAGTTCGAAAGGTTAATCGTGATGACTTCATCGTAATGAGCATCCTTATCCGCTTCGATTCGTTTCCATTCGTTTCCCCTCCCCTGTGCAAGAAGAAATTTTCGTGTCACTGCATCACTTGGAAAAAGACTCGTCGTCACCCCCAACTCTGCTCCCATATTGGTAATAGTTGCCCGCTCAGTAAGTGAAAGTGTCTTCACACCGGGACCGCTGTATTCAATGACGGTATTGACATTTCCCTTCGTCGTTTTTATGCCCAGTACGTTAAGGATGACATCTTTTGCCGTTACCCATGGACGCAGTTTCCCCGTAAGTTTTACTTTCACTACTTTTGGATAGGTAAGATAAAACGGCTCACCGGCGAGTGCAAGCGCAACATCAAGACCACCTGCACCGATTGCAACCATGCCCATTGCTCCTGCAGTAGGCGTATGACTGTCAGACCCCAGTAATGTTTTCCCTGGCCGTGCAAACCGCTCAAGATGTACCTGATGGCAAATCCCGTTTCCTGCTTTTGAATATCGGATGCCGTATTTTGCCGCAACCGTCTGCAAATATTTGTGGTCATCCGCATTTTCAAAACTATCCTGCACGGTATTGTGATCAACGTAACTGACCGAAAGATCGGTCTTTATTTTTGAAAGACCTAACGATTCAAACGCGAGGTAGACCAGCGTCCCCGTTGCATCCTGCGTCAACGTTTGGTCGATTCTAATACCGACCTCAGCACCACCGATGCGATTGCCGGAGACAATGTGTTTTGTGATTATTTTCTCAAAAACATTTTTTCCCATTAAAGACCTCTCGTTTTTTGTAATGTTAGCCAATCTTATTGTATCACTAATGTGCCTCTTACGCAAAAGCAAAAGGACGTTTTCATCCTTTAACAAGACTGAAAACGTCCTTCGGTAATAATAGCGCGAACAACTATTGTTGTTTTACCGCTTCTACCTTATCGCGATACGACTCCAAAATTGCGACTTTGCGCAACTCCTTTTCTGCCAAATCTTTCAGATTCTCATTCGAATACTGTTGGTACAATTGAAGGTGTTTGTAGATCAGTTTTTCCAACATTTCAAGGCTTGAGGTCCCACTTGCTTTGAGTTTGAGTTCAAATTTTGCCATTTCAATGTTATCAGCAAACTCACGGGCCCCTTGATGGGTCGGATCAATACTAAGCGCTTTTTGACTCACCCGCTCTGCTTCAAGTAAATTATTCGCTTCTAAATATTCTTTTGCTTCGCTTAAATAGCGGGAAACCTTCTCATGTTTTGCTACCCGCTCTCGCATATTTTTTTCTTGATTGATACGTGCTTCCTCTCGCGCCTTGATAATCTTCTCAAAAAGGATTCTTCCTTCATACGAACTGGTATCCATGTCCATGACTTTATCAACAACTTCTAATGCCTCAGAATATCGTTGCTCATCATATAATTTTTGAGCCCGTTTCAGTTCAGCCTCTAAATCGTCCTGATATTCCAAATACTGTTTTGCCAACAGTGATGATGAAACATTTTGAACTGTAGTCATTTCAGACGTCCCACCCCGTTCCAGTTCTTCACGGAAGATAAACGGCGAACGGTAGGTATTCGCATAACGCTCACCGCGCAAATACTCCGGCTGCGTAACACCTTCCATCTTTTGAGCCGCCTGTGCTTGTTTAAAATCATCCCGGAAATATGGCTCAGAGCGCGCATAGGGATTAGCATCGGAAATCCCTTTAACCCGATTACGAAACACATTAAAAAACCGAAAAGGCAAGCGGGCTGCCCGTCCAGAAGCATCAGCACTCCGGTCAACTGTTTTCTCAGCATACTCGTTCATCACATTGATATTATCATCAAGAAAGGGGGCTTGCGGATTGACGATTTTAGCTTGCGGTTGAATTTGTGATTGACAACCAGACAAAATTACAGTAAATAATAGACTTATGAAAATGCTTACAAAAATTCTTTTCATACTTTCTCCATGGGTTGAGTACATACTAACAGATAACTTTTCTATTTTCAATAAAATAGTAATACTGAGGAGAAGGGAATGAAAAAAATAAAACAGACACTTATCGGGGCACTGAAGGAAAGTGGCCGCATTATTAAAACCAATATTAACAAATCAAAGCGGGTACATTACAAAGGGGAAATTGACCTTTTAACGGTTACGGATAAACAGGTCGAAAAACGAGTGACCCATCTGGTGAAGAAGAGCTTCCCCACGCATGAAGTTTTAGCAGAAGAAGCGAGCGAAAAAAAAGACACGGCCCTCTGTATCCCGGCAGAATACAAATGGATTATCGACCCCCTTGACGGCACTACAAACTTTTATCATTCCTTTCCGCACGTGTGCACATCAATCGCCATTGAACGCAATTGTACAGTCATCATGGGGGGCGTGTATGATCCGCTGCGAGATGAACTCTTTTTTGCAGAACGTGGCAAAGGTGCTTTTTGTAACAAAAAAAGGCTCCGTGTCTCCGGTATGACAAAACTGAACACATCACTTCTTGCTACCGGATTTCCTTACGACCGCAGAAAACATGCTGACTTCTACCTTAGCTTTCTTAAGGCATTCATGATGCATTGTCACGGCATTCGCCGTGTCGGTGCTGCAGCACTTGATTTCTGTTACGTTGCCTGCGGCCGACTTGACGGCTTCTGGGAATTCAAACTGCATCCGTGGGATGTTGCAGCCGGTGCTTTAATAGTAGAAGAAGCGGGCGGGCAGGTTACTGATTTTGGAGGAAAACCGTTTACTATCTATGGTACTGAGACACTTGCCACAAACGGTAAGATTCATCGAGAGATGATACGAGTAATTATGCAGCTTCAAAAGCACTAATCAATACGTTGTTACTCCTTCCTAAACAGCATTCACAATTAGTCGTAGCGGACTTTTTCAAGCATAATTTGCCCAGCATTTTTATCAACAGTCATAACAAAATGACGCAAAAATGATCTTCCTAATACCCCGTCAGCACCAGAGAACCCTGCATCATTACTGATAAGTGCTGGAACACTTCGTACGACTGCATCACCAACACGCACTGAATTTAAAATAATTGGCACCCGATAAGGATGAATCTGCTCTAATAATTGAAGATTAACCCGCTCTCCTTCTAGTGCATCAGGCAGCTGGAGGTTATCGCCAAAGGCAGGTGTTCGGTTAGCCCACCGATATCGGTTCGTCATTTCTTCCGTAACAATTCCGTTTGATTTCGCATAGGAAAGAGAAAGGGTTACAAATGATGCACTGTCATTTACCCGTAATCGTGCCTTTTTTCTCCCATTAATAACCACCGGAACAATAAGGGCTTCTGCAGCATCCAAACGCTCCGTATAGCGTTCAGAAAACTTATTGCGTATGTGGTCATGCTTCTTCGTGAGTGTTTGAAATGTTTGTTGATCAGTAATGAGCCGATCGGTATGTAACCGAGAAAGTTCCTGCGCTATCTTCCCTTCTAAGCGTTGTAACTGCTGCAATCCATTATATATTTCTTCGTCATACATACTTAGTTCGTCAACCAATACTTCTGCTTTATGATACGCATTAAATGCTTTTTCAAGCTGACCGAGCTCTCTTCTGTATGCGCGCGGCACATACGTAGCAGGTCCAATCCATTTTTTTTTCATCTCATTGTTTGTTATTTCATATGCTTCATTAAACTTAGTAAATTCCGTAAAAAACTGCCGAGCCTGGCGAGTTAATGCTCGTTGAACACCGCGAACTTTGTGCCATGCACGCATTGTACGTTCGTTTACTCTGCTCCACTCATAATACAATTCATTAAAATACTGCGTTGTCTCCCATTGCTCAAGAGCGCTTTTTTTTTGTTCCGGAATAACAACTTCTCCTGTGCGTACGTCATGCGGCTTTGTAACTTCTACGATCGGTTGTCTGTCAATATGGTCAATTTCACTTTTAAGAAACAGAACACATCCTCCTTCCATGGCCAATAAAACTTTTTCATCTGTCTCTTCAACAATGGTACCAATCAGCGGCTCATTTTTTTTAAAATAAAGTGTCTCTGCCCAGCACCACTGGGCAAAGGATGCTATTCCTATGAATACGATGAAGACGCATATAAGCTTATTTTTATTCATACCATTTACTCATTAAATAGTAGATGCGGATTGACCTTTCTGTGTACAGTGAGGAATCTTGGTTTTTGAAGTTGCACCACCCATGGTTTGAAGTCCTGCTTCGTATAAAAACCTACTCACAATCATATCAAAAACCTTTCCCATTATGCTTAGCTATACTGCTATTTAAATCAACCGCTTTCTTTAATTTTTCTTCCCGTTCTCTAAAGAGTGACTGCCGCCATTCTTTTTGCCCGCTAGATTTCTCGAACAGATTATCAAATACTTCGTATTTTTTTTCTCTCTCCTTGTGTATTTTTTCAATATTTTGTAAATAAGCGACACTCCACTGTAACGCGTCTGGATTACTATACTGCATTGCGATGGGAGCAAAATCTAACGCTTCGAGTTTATCATTCTTTATGCGTTTCCAGGTAAAATTTACAAGTGGCTTTAACTCTTTCTCCGGAACGATTGTAGAAATATAAAAAAAGTAATCTGCAGGGGAAAAACTTCGATAATAATAATTCAATACTGCGGCATTTACCTCCTCATCGTTTAACGACAATGCAACGAAAAACCAGTCTTTCCCTAACTCGTAGCCATTGCTCATCTTAAATGTGTTTATTATTTCATCTCGCGCGGCATGCTGCCAACTTTTCAACTGTATAATATCTATCAATTCAGGTAGTTCATCAAGTGAATTAATTATTGCATGTTTATTTGACTCATCCGCCAATGTTTGTAACGCAAGAGACACATAGGTACTCAATTGTTGTTTATATTTTTTTGCTGTTTCTAATATAACATTAACATTATGAGCGCCCATGCGCTTAATCATGGCAACTTGCGGATCAGCGATAGAAAAGCGAGTTTTATAACCGGTCGCTAATGCAATTTCTTCAATATATCTTTGTACGTCCGATTCATCCTTGAGGTGCGGCGTTTTTATGTCCTTTATATTTATTTTAGGTTCCGAGATTTCTATTACTTTATTACCATCACCACGAAAAACTTTTGTATCGTGCGTATCTAAATTTTCTGCCGTTTTATTGTTATTCGTATGACTTAAAACATCAATCATCATTTTCTTAAATGTGTGTTTATCTTGCGATAGCGTCATAGCCGGATCATCTTTACTTGACGATTGACCGTGTGATGCACTACAAAAAACGAGTAAACACATTAAACATAATAATGGTTTTTTTATAGGCATGTTCCCTTAGGATTAGCTTTCGCTATCTTTGCAATAAAAAATCCTTCCATATACGTAGTGGGAAAGACACGAAGGCAATTGTCTACTTGTGGGTTAAACTTTTTCCCTTGCCACGCCTTGAGCGCTTCGTACCGCGGAACCCCTTTCAATGTTATCGGCATAACTTTCACATCACTCGTCCTGCGTAATAGCCAGTCAATGACTGCTTCATTTTCCTCGGGAGCAAAGGTACACGTTGCATACACTATAACCCCTCCCGGCTTAAGAAGTCGAGTGGCATTAAGGATTAAGCCCTTCTGTTTTCGGGCCATTTCTTTAATTTTTCGAATGCTCCAATATGAATACGTTTTCTTATTAGAAAGGTTAAACCGTCCTTCCGAACTACAGGGGGCATCAAGTAAAATCTTATCAAATCGTTCTTCTTGCGGATGATATCGACGAGCATCTATTATTTTACAGGATACGTTTTGTACCCCAAGGAGGTCGAGGACTGATTTAAGTTTATAAAATCTATTACGCACCTTTTCAATTGCAACAATTGATCCTTTATTATGCATCAGAGCCGCTATCTGCGTTGTCTTACTCCCTGGTGCAGCACACATATCGAGTATCGCCTCACCCGGTTGTGGATCAAGGAGAACAACCGGCAGCATACTTGAAAGCCCTTGCCGATAAAAAAATCCTTTCTTTACTAAATCGGTTCGTTCAAAATCTTTCGGGGTAATACGTGATAAACTCAAAGCATCCGGAAACCACGAAACATGATTAAAGGAAATATTGTGTTCTGTAAGATGGCGAAGTGCCTGTTCTCTCTCAATTTTTAGAGTATTAATACGTACGGTAAGATGTGCGGAATGAAAAAAATGTTCTACGATAGGAAAAAATATCTCATCAGGCAAAATCTGTTCCAGCCGTTCGAAAAAAGCAGGTAAAATTGGGAATATCTCCTCTTTTTTCGTTACTGTACTGATGTTCCCTCCTGAAAGTTTTTCCCTAATTTTTGATTTGCTGCACGACAGCAGGGACAAAGACTTTGCACAAGTCGAGCTATGCGATAAAACAATGTTTTCTTTATGCTCCTGCGCGTAAACGTACACAACGGGCATCCAGCACAAATCGTAACCTTTTCTTTCCCTTTAGTCTGATCATCCATCGTTTTCTCCTCTTTTTTTCAGTGCATTGTACATATAAACGGTAGGCACAATCAGGACCGATTAATCGCACTGCAGTTTTAACGGGAAGGTGTATCTTTCCTGTGATAATTAATCGGCGGAGTTTCTATCTCTTCTTGATCTGTTCTGCTTCAGGTGAAATCATTTCCCTTTCTTTTCAATCTTTGCCCACGTATCTCGAAGGGATACACTACGATTAAACACCAATGCATTTGATTTTGAATCAACGGAATCAACACAAAAATAACCTTGCCGTTCAAATTGGTAATAGGCATCTGATTTTGCAGATTGAAGGCTTGGCTCAAGGTAACATGGCTTGAGAACCTGAATTGAATTTTGATTGAGATGAGACCTGAAATCAGCCTCTTCCTCGTCAGGGATTGGTTGTGTAAAAAGATGCTCACAAAGCCGAACTTCAGCTTTAAGTGCATGAAGAACTGAAACCCAATGAATAGTTCCTTTCACTTTCCGGCCGTCCGGCGCATCCCCCCCCTTTGTTGCCGGATCATAGGTACAATGAAGCTCTATGATTTCACCGGTCTTTTCATCTTTTACACAATTCACACAAGTGATGAAATATGCATACCGAAGCCGTACTTCACGACCCGGTGCTAAGCGGAAAAATTTTTGGGGTGGATCTTCACGAAAGTCTTCACGTTCTATATATATAACACGCGAAAAGGGCACCTTTCGTGTACCCATATTTAAATCTTCAGGATTATTAATCGCATCAAGCTCTTCTATCTGACCTTCAGGATAATTATCAATGACTACCCGCAAGGGACGAAGTACACCCATCACCCGTAATGCTCTTTTGTTTAAATCTTCACGAAGACAGTGTGCAAGAAGTGCTGTATCAACAAGACTTTCTCGTTTTGCAACACCGATCCGCTCACAAAAATCTCTGATTGCCTCAGGTGTATAGCCACGTCTGCGCAACCCTGAAAGAGTCGGCATGCGCGGGTCATCCCATCCTCCGACATGACCTTCATTCACTAATGCTAAAAGTTTTCGTTTACTTAAAACCGTATAACTAATATTGAGCCGTGCAAACTCAATCTGCTGAGGATGGCGCTCGACTTGCAACTCGTCAAGAATCCAATCATATAACGGACGATGGTCTTCAAATTCTAAGGTACAAATCGAATGCGTAATCCCTTCAATAGAATCGGAAAGACAATGGGCAAAATCATACATAGGATATATACACCAGGCATCCTTGGTTCTATGATGTGCTATGCGCTTAATGCGATAGAGAGCTGGATCGCGCATATTAAGATTTCCTGATGCCATATCAATTTTTGCACGAAGTACATATGCGCCATCAGGAAACTCACCTTTACGCATCCGATGGAAAAGATCAAGGTTTTCTTTAACCGAACGGTCACGATAGGGACTTTCTTTTCCCGCCTCGGTCAGTGTCCCGCGATAATCTCTAATCTCATCTGCGTTGAGACTGCACACATATGCTTTACCCCTTTTTATCAACTCAACCGCACAGTTGTAAAGTTTCTCAAAATAATCAGATGCGTAGTAGAGATGTTTTCCCCAATCAAACCCCAACCACTTAACATCACGTTGAATCGATTTAATGTATTCAACTTCCTCTTTTTCCGGATTGGTGTCATCATACCGCAGATGACACACACCTTTATTATCAGCAGCAAGAGTAAAATTTAAACAAATCGACTTGGCATGACCGATATGAAGATATCCATTCGGTTCAGGTGGAAATCGCGTAACAACACGGCCGGCATTTTTACCTTTCTTCAAGTCGTCCGCAATGATTGCACGGATAAAATTAAATGCAGGCGTCGTACCTTCCTGAGTCATATTTTAAATACCTTCTATAAATATCTATCGTTCGAATTTTTTTTCAACTCAACGCAGCAATAAGCGCTTCCGGATCTAGTGCTCGTAATATTAGTTTACATGAACACTTCGGTGAACCACAAGTCGTTCCATAACAACACTGAAGATTGATTCCCTTTGCTTCCACCCTGGCCGCCACTTCTTTCGCAGCACCGATTTTATCGGTAACTTCAACCATAACCACATCGTTCTCCTCGGTCTTCCAACCTTTTGTCTCCGCTGCCTTCTTTGCTTTCGCACTGTTGTCTGTAATGAGCATAAAGACCGCTTTACCTTCCATCTCATACGCGCAGAGTGCTGCAATATTCACCCCTTCATCTGCAATAGCAGACGTTACTTCTGCGAGCATGCCTACTTTATTCGGTGTTGTAATGATTAATTCTACTTCTTTTGTGCACTTTGCCATGATATACCTCCTTTAAATGAGGCCATACTTTATGGAATTCCTTGGAACAACATAAAGTATATGGCCGAATTTATCCCGTCCCGCTTTAGCGGGATCGGGATATCACCTTCTTCACTTCATCCGGTTGCTGTTCCTTTATGTGCTACTATTTCAACCCGTCGGTTCTTTGCCCTGCCTTCCGGTGTATTATTCGAAGCAATCGGTTTATATTCCCCATACCCAACCACGGATAATCGTTCCGGCTCAATGCCTGCTTCATGAACAAAATAATAGACAACTGCCAGTGCCCGGGCAACCGAAAGTTCCCAGTTTGATTTCCACCGTGTACGTTGACCCGATTGTTTAACAGGAATATTATCAGTATGTCCCTCGATAATGACAGGAAACTGAAAAAGTTGAGTTTTTAAAATATGCGCAATCTTCTCTAATGTGGGCTTGGCCCCTTGGCGAATATCTGCCTGGCCAGAATTAAAAAAAGATTCGGTTAATAGCGTAAAAGTGAGTCCGCGGTCAGTAATTGCAAGGTTTGCCTGAGAACCAGCAAGTTCTTTATTAAGATCAGCGGCAAGCTCATTGTACTGTTGTTTTGGCAACATACCGGCACTCTCTTTCGCCTCCTCTTTATATCCCTGTCTCTTACGTTTCTTTTTAAGAGCAGCTGTCACTTTCTCTTTTGCTTTTCTTAAATCTTCAATCTCCTCGTCTTTCTTTGCGAGCACACGACTGATTTCACTATCTTTTTTCTCACATAGTTCATTTAGTTCACGTTCTCTTGTTTCAAGAGAAGCGACTGCCGCCTCTTTCTCTTTTTTTATTTTTTCAATCTGTTCATCTTTTTCCTTCAGTAACTGCTCCGTTTCGCTCGTTTTTTGTTCAATAATCTTACTGAGTTCGCTTTCTTTTGTCTTGAGCGATTCAACTTCTGTCCCTTTTTCTTTAATCTGCTTATTTTTCTTCGCCAGCAAACGACTCATTTCACTAACTTTGCTGAGTTCTCCTTCTGTCGCCGTTATGATACGTTCTTTTTCTCTCAGCGTGCGGTTTTTTTTCTTAATTTCTCGTTCTTTCTTCTTAATAAGGCGTTTCGCCGCAGCATCACTTTCCTCTTTTATTTTTTCAAGTTCCATTGAATGAACATTTAATAACTCATCAATATCTCCGTTTACTGCAAGAACTTTTCTCATTGCATCGTCCTTCTTCTGCTCAGCTAACAACAAATCAATATGTTTATTTCGCACATCAAGAAGTCGTCTCAATTCATAATTTCTCTCAAGAAGCGCTTGGTATTCTTCACGCTCTTTTTGCGCTAAAAGCCGACTTACTTCATCAGCGTTGTTTTTCTTACCTTGTTCAAGACGCATTTCAAGTGAAGAAATTTGTTTCTGAAGGGTTTTGACTTTCTTTGACTCATCTGTTGTTACGCAACCTGAACAGATAACAACAAGGTAAATAAAGAAAATAAAGAAAACTATTCGTTTCATGGTAGCTATTGTACACATTTTTAAAATCGGTAGCAAGGTAGACAGCATCAGCCTTCAGGGACTTGATGCAGCCGACGATTAAGTGCGACAAGAGGCATTGCAACAATCATCCCTAAAAAAATTATTATAAAAACAATAACTGTTACGACTGTATTGAGCATACTCCATAAAAAGTCGATTGTACGATGACAGCACTTAAAAATAAACGTACCTTGTGACATGCAATGTATCCTTTTTTTACTATCAACACTTAAAATTATATGTGGCCGTGCAGCACCTGCATAGGCATCAATATTTAAATACCCATATCCTTTTTCACTATTGTATAAAACAACAGCCAAGTCAAAAGAAGGCGAACTCAACGTTTTCTTCATTGTCGCAATATCACGCCACCTGAAGGCACCAGGATGAGGGGTCTCAAACACCTGTTCAAGTGATACCCCTTCTTCACTCAGCACAGTATCCTTGGTCACCAAACAGCTCATCCGTGCAGAGGGAAATGTTTTTCTCAATTCATGTATTACCATAGAAAAAAGATGTGTGGATGAACGAATAACGAGAATATTTTGCGCATTTAACTGTTGATAACCTGAAAACATAATTTACCTTATTATCTCCTCTATCTCATTTAATGAACGTTTCCGATACACTCCTAATACATCCATTCTGCCACGTATCATCCGCAGCATAAATAGTAGAAACGAAAACCTGCTCATTAATACAGACAATCCCTGTCCACTCAGTGAAAATTGAATAGCCTT
>JAHJGZ010000061.1 GCA_018823795.1 Candidatus Omnitrophota bacterium | reverse complement strand
GATATATGTTATCAGAGGGAAAAAAATCATGTTAGACAGAGACCTTTCGCTACTGTATAACGTAACAACGGGAAATTTGAACAAGGCAATACGGAGGAATAAAGAAAGATTTCCGTCTGATTTTATGTTTCAATTGACACGTAAAGAATATCGCTCTTTAAGATTCCAATCTGGAATCTTAAAGAGAGGCGCCCATTCTAAATATCTTCCGCACGCTTTCACGCAAGAAGGAATAGCCATGCTTTCGAGCGTCTTGAGAAGTAAGCGCGCTGCCTATGTTAACATTCACATAATGCGTGCATTTGTCACAATGAGAAGAATACTATCGACTAATATTTCGCTTAAGAGAAAAATCGATGATTTAGAAAAAATAGTAACCATAAAATTTAAGGCCCATGATAGCCAGTTTCAGATCGTGTTTGCCACAATAAAGAAACTCCTCGTCTCGTCTGCCGAGCCGAAACGAAAGATCGGGTTTCGGTAATGAGACTTCTCATAAAAAAGGCTGGGTCGGTTTTGGTGGGGGTGAATAGGAAGAAAAGGGGTATAACCCCTTTTCTTCCTACGTATTCAATCGACCGTATATAAAGTTTTTTACATAACGTATTTCTGAACGACTGACCGCACCTGATATCATTAGAAACATAAAATACGATAAGCAACCGACAGCAACTAACAAGAAAATATTACTACAAAAATATTTCGCACCACAGACACACAACCCCATCAATAATGAAGCGCCAACACATTTTAAAATAACCGCTTTATCATAATAAATCTCTAAATACATTTTTACTTCTCTGTTGAGCAAAACAAAACAAACAAAATAACTCAACAATGTTGTCAACGCAGCAATGATAATATGTTTAAAGAGATAAATAAAAATTATATTTAAAACAACATTTAATGCGGCAGAAACCGCAGTAATAAAGAAAAAATTTTTTGTTTTTAAATGAGTATATAGAATAGTTGTAAAGAGCATGCTTAACCCATAAAACAAGGATCCACACGCAACGATGGGCACACACAGAAACGCAGCATCTGCAACTTCTTGATTAGCAAAAAGTATTAAAACATCCCTTGCAAGTATTGAACTACCAATAATAAACGGAATGACAAAAATAAGAAAAGTTTTTACGCTGTACATGACTAATCTTTTAGCACCATCAATGTTTTGTTTATCCGTTGCGGTCGCAAGTAACGGAAATAAGGTCATGCTGAGAGCTCTCGGAAGCAACATAATAATAGAACCGAAGGTAAACGCCGGACTATAATAACCCACATAGAGCGGTGCCATAAAAAAAGCTATTATGTATTTGTCACTGACTGCAGTAATATAACCAACACTAAAGGCAAGTACTATAGGAAAACCCAGACGTATATTATTAACAATCTCTTTAATCTGAATAGCAGGAATACGAAATCCCACTTCAGAATAGATTTTAATACACAAAGGAATACTAATACATAATAAGGCAGTGATTTCCGTTTTTAACAATGAATTAATATGTAAATGGCCGATTGAATAAACAATTATGATTAAAAAAATGGCGAGATAGGGACACGCAATAGTACCAATAGAAAAAAGTCCCATACGATGGGAATATCTAAAAAAATCGGTAGCTTGTCGAAAGAAAAATGTCGCTATTAAAACACAGCAGACCAGAGGCATTGAAAAACTAATACAATTTTTTAGAAACCATGCCTTTATAAAATCAGCTGATATAAGTAAACAGAGTGAAAGGAGCAGAATCAGAAGAAAATGGAAAATGAATTGAGGATAAAACAATTCCCGCTGTTTACGCCTGTCGTTCTCGGATGGTAAATACCTCTTAAAGGTAAACCCAACACCCAATGAAGATATGCCGAACAAAAAATCGATGCCGGTATTTAACAATATATACCCGCCATACACAGCGACACCGATAGTCTTTATCAAAAGGGGTATAAGAATAACACCTTGCGCATATATCAATATCTGCGAAGTAATAACGTAAATATTATTTTTGACAAAAGACTTATTATAATTGATCACGGTAATAACAACTATGTGTTAGTATTTTTCATAGCAGAGTAAGGTAGCTTTACGGGGTCCCCTGTATCCCATTATTACGTGCTCACTTATGCTCTGCCGGTGACCTCACCGGTTTCGGTATTGACCCGCACCGTCTCTCCGGCTGAAATATGCTGCGGCACGCGGACGACGAGGCCGGTCTCAAGGGTCGCGTTCTTAGTGCCGCTACCGGCACTGCCGGACTGCTGTGAGCCGTACTCCGTCTCGGCCACCTTGAGATGCACCAACTGCGGCAGTTCGAGCGCTACCGGTTCGTCATTAAATTTTATGATCTTGACGGTAAGCTCCTCACTCAAAAAATCGCCCTTGCTGCCGATGACTGATGCGGACAGCTCGATCATTTCAAACGTCTTCTGCGACATGAAACAATAACTGTCGCTGTTCTTATACAGGTAATCGGCAACAACGGTCTCGACATCCGCCTCCGGTACCTTGTCCGATGCCCGGAACACTTTCTCATGCACCGCGCCGGTCACGAGGTGCCGCACCTTCGTGCGCACCAAGGTCGATGCCCCGCGCGCCGATGGAAGCGCGATAATGATCTCCGTCACCTGGTACGGCTCGCCGTCGATTATGATCATCGCCCTGCGGCTAAGTTCGTTTGCATTAATCATAAATGAGCGCATGATTTATGGTAAATGAAGTCTAATCTTACAGAACGTAGTGAATGTAAGATTATGACTGAATTAATCCCGTAAAATGCGGAGCATTTTATCGGGATCATGAGAAAAGATGACATAAATCATTTGCGCGAATTAATCCCGTTAGACATCTTCCCAAGAACTGTCTAATCGGGATACTGACCTCGTTAATGTCCCCGTTCCGCGTAAGCGGAATCGGGATACGGTTACTATGATATCCGTCCAGCAACGCTGGATCGGGATCTGCTTACTGTTCATTTCGTTAAATAATAGTCAAAACATTGTCTACTTGAATATTGTTTATTATATGATCCTGTCGGACCGCTCTGACTTCGTAAGTCAGAGGAGGTTTATTTTAAAAGGTGCTGTCCTCCTTTATCTTTAAGCAAATTTTCCACATACGTTATTCCACGATCCGTTAACCAGTGATATTGCTCAGAAAGTACTTCATTACTATCCCAATAATCGGTGTTCGATTTGAGCGGAAGCGTAATCCCTGCTCCTTTACATTTTTCGATCAATTCCTTTGTCATACGACCCCGGTACAGTTCTTTCACATCCTTTATCTTTTGATCACGTTCTTTTTCTACATCCATTTTCTCGGTATCATTTTTCACGCTCTGCATCTTTTCTGCACATTCTTTCTGTATACTTTTTATTGCGTCTTCAAGGCATTTGCTCATAGACAATCTCCTTTGTACGGCGTCGTTGATCGTCGCCGTTTCTTCCTCTCACGTTACATAAAAATTAGTGTTATTAACCTTCTATTATATTCTGACCGAAAAGGTCAGAATTTTTCTGCGGCGATAGTATAGCATATTGCTAGTGGATAGATTAAGGAAAAAGATAGTTCCCGATGAGACAATGCTAGAGTTGCTGGGATTGTTCATTTTCCCCGCCCGCTTTGCTTTGCAAAGCGAAGCGGCGAGGATAAATTCGCACATTGACTTACGTCGCGCTTCGCGCTCCGTAAGTCACGTGCTCATTTAAAATATGAATAGGCGGGATGGCGGATTTCGAAATCGCGGCAGTAATTAAAACGGGCTGTACCCCTTTTTCACTTCGAGGGGATGTCAATTTAATTGGTGTCTGTCCCTCTTTACTTTCATACCCAGAACCCGTAGTTGTTATACCGTACACCCACATTTCTTGCCGCGTAGAATCTCTTTTTGTTGCATGCGCGACTGGATAAAAACGTTTTGTTTCGTTCTCCCTTTGGCTAATTTAACATCGAGTGGACTCTGATGGTTATAGCCGCGAAGTTTCATTTCATGAACAAGCTGATGATGACGAGCATATAAAGCGGCCATTTTCCCTTTCCACCGTAATGTCTCGGGATGACGACTGTATCCTTTTTTATTATGTTTTAAAACCGACCATATCGCGTGAAGTTCCCGGTGTTCCCCCAACAAGTGTTGCCGGCATAATTTCTGCGGAGCAAGATCCCAAATACGCATTATCTATTTTTTCTCCAAAAAGGGTGTAACCCTTTTATTCATATTAATTGGGCTACACCACAGTAATTTTGGGGACACATTACTTATCTTAATTATGTATTGTGTCCCCGGAACTTAATTTTTAATTAAAGGGCGCTGTCCCCTTGTACCCATAAATCACTCCTTAGTAATTTTCTGGAATTGTTCTTTAACTTTGGAACGAGTGAAATAAAAAACAGCGAAAAAACTCGGAACTAAAAAAAACGTGACGATTATAAAAAGCCGGGGGACTAATACAGAAAATTCCCCTTCGGCTTTTAGTAAATCACTAACACAAGAGCCCCCCAAAACAAGACCAATTAAAAAATGGCTTATCGATAATACCAAAAATGAAATGCGAGCGTAACTCCTGAATCTTCGATTGAAAAGGCCTATTCCAGATATGATAAAACTGATACCGATAACTATACCTATAACTACTGTATAATCGGAGATAAAATTCGTCGAAAATTTACCTAATAGAGCGACTACAAAAAGAAGATATAATACTCCTAATGTAATCGATACAGCACCCCAAATAGATACATCATCCATTCCCTGTATCGACACTTCTTTAACATAAATCTCTCTTATCATAATATCTGAATAAGCATTCTTACATTGACGGCATGTAACAGAAATTGGACTATTAAACTCCCCATCAAAGCTCTCACGGATTCCCCATTCATGTTCACATTTTTTACATTTAACAAGAACTTCTCTCTTCATCGCCCCCTCCTCATTGCTTTCTTTTTAATCACTCCATAGTCCTCGTTTATTTTTCCTCGCCGCTCGCCTTTTGTCTTTAATTAAATCCACTCTGACCGCATAGGTCAGAGTAACAAGGCAAAAAACAAGACCTGACCCCCTTTTTTTACACTTTAAAGTATTTTTAGCCAACCCTCCCAAACTCAAATTATTAGCTATCCATTCTTTCTTCTTCATTTCCATAATCCCCTCCTATTCTCCCTCGCCTCTTTACGTTGGAATATAGTGCCCATAACATTACTTCTTTTCGGAAACAATGACAGATTGACTGTTTGATGCTTGCTCTTCTTCTAACTCTACCGCCAGCTGTGCCCGCCTTTCTTTTAAATCTCTAAATTGTGTATAAGCAAAATGTCCTAAACATAACAAGCTGAGTAATCCACATACAATGGCCACAATATTCACTTTAATATGCAAATGTTCCTTATCTCTGAAAAAACCTATAAAACTGGTTATAATCGCTACAATAACAACTATTAGTCCGTGTGGAGGGAAAATTGCAATTGCACTAATACCAAATAATAGTCTGAATGGACTGAGCACAATCTCCATCATAATATTAGGATTGCTCATATCTCCAATTGGTGGTAATAAAGTTCCAAGCAAGTTAACTATGGCATAAGCAATTACGTATCCACCCCCTAGTATCAATGCCCATTTTGTGTATCCAGAAACCTCTTTCTTCATCATCCCCTCCCCGTTATCTTCTTCAACTTTTTAACCAGTAAATGAAGAGCGCCCCACTGTATGTATGCAACGATAGTATAGCATACTACTAGTGGACAGATTAAGGGAAAATATAACACTCTGACCGCGTAGGTCAGAGTAACTTGTTTACTACGTAGTGGCTACGTAGTTGCATAATTTGGGTAAATGAGGTGTGATAGGTTTTGGTGGTGGTGAATAAGCCCCGATCCCGCTAAAGCGGGACGGGATTAATTCGCACAGTGACTTATCTCGCACGATGTGCTCCATAAATCACGTGCTCATTTATATTGTGTCCCTGCAATTAACTAT
>JAHJGZ010000060.1 GCA_018823795.1 Candidatus Omnitrophota bacterium | reverse complement strand
TTTCAATGCGTTCACGACAAGATCAGGCCCCTTATTGTTAATACCAATGATCATTCCTTGATAGAACCTGTCTCCCGGTGAGGAAAATATCTCGCCTCTGTCCTGTAGATTATATAAAGCAAAAGCTACTGCAATACCTTCATCATGTGAGATCAAAACCCCTTTTTGCCTGTTTGGTATATCTCCTTTATATGTTTGATACTCTAGAAAATTTTGATACATGATGCCATTGCCGCGTGTCATAATAAGAAAATCACTTCTGAATCCTATGAGTGCCCGCGATGCGATAACAAATTCCATTCTCATATCTCCTGTCGATGTTATTTGCATGCCGCGCATTTCACCTTTCCGGGCTCCGAGGGCTTGCATAACAACACCTTGATATTTCGTATCCACTTCTATCACCAGTTCTTCAACAGGCTCAAGAACCTGCTTATCCATCTTCTTAAAAATAACCTGCGGACATGAAACCTCCATTTCATATCCTTCACGACGCATAGTTTCAATTAAGATCGCCAAATGCAATTCACCACGGCCAGAGACCTTGAAACGTTCACCCCCTTCAACCTCTTCAACTTTGATACCTACATTTATCATAGCCTCATGCAGAAGACGTTCACGAATATGACGAGAGGTCAAAAAACGACCTCCATCCTTACCGGCTAAGGGAGATGTATTATGTGAAAAATTCATTGAGATCGTTGGTTCATCTATTTTAATTGTAGGTAACCCCCTGGGATTATCAGCTGAAGCTAATGTTTCACCTACTTCTACATCTTCAATTCCGGCAATTGAAACAATATCCCCTGCCGTTGCTGAGTCAATATCTATCTTCACAAGACCACGCCACCCCATAATCTTTGTAATTTTACCGCGACCAATTACACCATTACGCTTTACCAATGCAACGGGCTCGCCCATTTTAACAGAGCCATGAACAATGCGGCCAATAGCTATGCGCCCGACATAAGAATCGTAATCAAGCATTGTCACTAACATCTGAAAAGGAAGATCAGGATCCGCTACCGGTGGTAATACTCGGTGCAAAATTGTTTCTAATAAAGGCTTCATAGACTCACGTGGTTCATCAAGGTCAAGCATCGCATAGCCCTCTTTTCCGGAGGTATACACAATAGGAAAATCAAGCTGTTCATCAGTGGCATTCAATTCACAAAAGAGATCAAACGTCAGATCTGCGACCTCATCAGGACGAACATTCGGGCGATCCATCTTATTGATAACAAGGATCGGCTTTAAGTGCAATTCTAACGATTTTTTTAGAACAAACTTTGTTTGTGGCATTGGTCCTTCAAAGGCATCAACCAGCAAAAGAACTCCGTCAACCATCTTTAAGATACGTTCTACTTCACTCCCAAAATCAGCATGACCAGGAGTATCCACAAGATTGAAACGAACACCTTTAAACTCAAGCGAAGCATTTTTTGAAAGGATCGTAATGCCGCGCTCTTTCTCAAGCGGATTAGAGTCCATAATTGTTGCCTCACCATCTTTAAATGCATACGCCCCGGTATATTTCAGGAGCGAATCAACAAGTGTTGTTTTCCCATGGTCAACATGGGCAATGATTGCAAGATTTCTTAGATTTTTTCTTCTTTTCTTATTAGACATAGGAATGTTTCATTCTAGCACACTTTAGTTATAAAAATGAAAACTATTTCATCAGCCTGCTCTCTTACGATAATGACTTTTTTAAAAGAGCATTATCGTATAAAAATGCAGGGCACGTACACGTTTGAGAAGGGCATGATAGTAATGTATCACGAAAGCGAATAGTCTTATAGATATTTCCCACTGAAGTGCGAACATCAACACACGTGGTAATCGTACCCTTAGGAGAAACAACACCGAAATTATGTCCTGCGTTGCACATTTTTCCAAAATGACGGAAACTATTCCGAACGCCCGGATCCAGCTCGAATTGATTTATTTCCTTATCGGTATATGCTGCGGGATAGTGTTTCCCTTTATGTATTCCACTAAATGGAACAAATAAAAAATTAACATTATGTGTTTTAAAATATTTTTTCCAATACGCGATTTCGGTAACCAGCGGAGGATAGGCAACCTCTTGAGCAATGACAGGAAAGCCATTTTCTTTACAGAGATGATAATGAGCAATAAAAACATCAAGCAGTTTATGCCGTTCTAATTCTTTTATGTGGAGCGATGCTGTTATGAGTAAAACTTTTTTAGGGTTTATCGATTGAACCAAAAGCTTTATTTTTGGAGATATTAAGTTCGTTACAAAGTCGATATAATGTTTGGTTGTTAATTGAGCGCAAGTCTCGAGAATATTTGGAATAAAAAACGGCTCTCCTCCCCCAGTAAATGAAATCTTAAAGATTTTTTTTGTGCGCCCTAGAGTATCTATGAGCTTTTCTATTTTTATAGAATGGGCAATGGATACTTTTTTTAAAATTTTTCGGATGATATTTGACGCACAATATTGACACTGGAAATCGCATTGTTTTGTGAATGCAAACGACAACCATGCATCATAGGGAATATTTGCTTCGGGTGATTTTGTCATAATAGACTATTATAACATTTTTTTAAAAAAGCAAAAGAAATCGTATAAAAACAAAGAATATATATTGGTATTGGGAATATGGTATAGTGTGATTATTGAGAAATAAAGATCTTAAATATAAAGCATACAAATGAAAAAGCCTTCCACGGGGAATACGACATCAATTGTTAGCACGATTTTTTTTACTTGCAGTCTCTTTCTTTTACCAGGCTGTGCCGGCCTTTCTTTTAAAAGAGTTTCCGTAGATTTTGAAAATCCCTATGCTCGACTTGAAATTGTTCAAGCAGAGCCTACCAAAGAGGAAATAGCGGGGGTTGTCCTTCGGATATTTGCTCCTCATCAAGGCCATCATACCTATGGCGAAGAGATGATTATGTTTGCACAGATTGCCGGCGATGAAGGGATTCGGTTACATGTAAAGAAGCATCGCAAAGACACATATCATACAGTAAGAAAGAACGCTTTTATCGTACAATCAGAAACAAAGTTTGAGCATAGCACGGAAAAGCTCGTTTCAGAACTTGAACTTAACAGTCGTGGAGGGATTGTTCGATTTATCAATGGCTCCCATCATTCTAAAATGGTGCGTCTCACGATTAAAAATTGGAAGCGCACACCAATGTTTCCAGAAGGTCAAGTAAAAATAGGAGATTGCTGGAATTGGGAAGAAGTTATGGACGTACGACTCAAGTTATTTTTAATAAAAGAAAAGAAACCGACGCCCTATATAATACGAGCAAAGAGCACACTTGCCGGATTTGCGTGGGTCGGTGGTATTCGTTGTGCCGTCATTAAAACCATAGCGGTTGAGCAAAAACGGCAGCATTTGAAATTCTTATTTAAAAATATTGATTTAAATATAAATACTCAAATTGAAGAGCAAACATACCTCGACTATGCAACCGGGACGGTTGTTGTACAGATTGTAACAACGTTAAATCGCACGGAAAGTTCGGATGCTTTGCTATCCGATATCAGCAGAAGCCAAAGCATAGTTTATTTATCTTCGGCTGATCTATAATAATCCGTAAATGAAATAAAATGGATTACGAGCGATTACAACCTGCCCCCCCCAAGCACACATTTAAATTCATTTCCAAAAATTTAATAAAGGAGTATAATAATTCTATCAATAAGGTAATGCCATGAAAGAAACAATAGAGGTTTTAGCTACGGAAAGTACACAGAGCATAAAAAGAGTGGAAGAAAGGGCAGAAATTTTAGA
Organism: Candidatus Omnitrophota bacterium; assembly: GCA_018823795.1. GTDB lineage: Bacteria > Omnitrophota > Omnitrophia > JAHJGZ01 > JAHJGZ01 > JAHJGZ01. The sequence continues at coordinate 25,493 of JAHJGZ010000060.1, read as the reverse complement.
GACTCTTGTTAGGCATTCTTTTGATGTTATCATGCAGTTTGACCAAAAATTTCGCTTTATGTATGTTAATTGCCAAGTAAAACAGTTTTTTCGTATAGAGCAGGGATATTTTATTGGGAAGACATGCCATGGCGCAGGGCTTTCAGAAAGTTTTTCTTCATTTGTCGAAGATAATCTTACACGAACGTTCAAAACAGGCAAGACCCAATCAACGGAATTTGATTATCGTACTCATGCAGGAATGAAAGTATTCCAAGCCAGTGTCATACCAGAGTATGCTTCAGGTGGAGATATCGTCTCGACTCTTTTTGTCGCTCGTGATATTACGGAGCGGAAAAAGTTAGAAGTGGCTTTAAGAAAAATGAAAGAGGAATTTAATGAACAAAAAGTTGCTTTTGAAAGGAAGAATATAGCACTTCAAGAGGTGCTTTCCCATATTGAGTTGGAAAAAGAACAAATGCAGAAGCAGATTAGAGCAAATGTAGATACGTTATTGCTACCGCTGGTTGACAGGCTAAGAAGGAAAGCACAATCTGTAGAAAAAGAATACATAGATTTGCTCGAGCATAATCTAAAGGAAATTACATCAATGTTTGGTATTAAGATTACGTTGCCAGAAGTAAAATTAAGTCCGCGAGAAGTTGAGATATGCAATCTCATTAAAGGCGGCCTTACGGGAAAGGAAATTTCTCATTTACTTAATTTGTCATTTCATTCTATCGAAGCACACCGGCGCAATATTCGCAAAAAGTTAGGACTGACCAATACAGCTGTCAACCTATCTACTTATATACAAAACGTTTAGTGCATATTTTATATATGAGAAAAACGGTTAAAAAAACCAGGTAGTTAACATACCCGAAACATACCTGAAGTTTAACTGTTAATAAATAGTAAAGAACATACGAAAAATAAGTAACTACGAATATCTCATAAATGTACTATTATAATATATATCGCACACACAAAAGAATGAAAATAATAGTATAGCGGTGAGGGAAAGTGAACGGGAATTATGAATATAGAAAATTCACACACACACGTACCTGAAAGACGAAAATATGTACGATTTAAGAAGAGCTATATTCTCAAATGTGAGCATTATACCATTCCCCGCAAAGCGGACGAGCAAGAGATAAATTCTGCATCAAAAAATATAAGTGCTGGTGGAATACTTTTTGAATCAAATTCAAGCTACAATATTGGCGATATCCTTAAGTTAGAAATCAACCTTCCGCAATGGGAAAAAGATAAACCAGAATTTTATAAAGCTACCTCTCTTTCTTCTTCCCAGCCTTTGATTGCACTCGGAACCGTTATGAGAGTTGAAATTATTACAGAAGGGTTATTTGATATCGGTGTGTGTTTTAGCGCTGTTGATGAAGGACATTTAATGGCATTAATACGGTATATCGATGAAAGGATAAAAGAAAAAAAGAAATAGCTACATAGAAAGAATTTTCATTAATAGTTTTTAACTTAAAAAAGGAGCTTGATGATGAAAAAAGGTTTTTTAATTGTATCGATTGTTAGTGTATTTCTTATAATTGCACTGTCTGGAGTGACCTATGCGGAAGATCTTACGCTTGACCTCTGCAAATCAAAGGCAAGGGCTGCTGCAGAACTTATCCGCAGAGAAGGTTTGGCGGCGATGCCAAAGATCGAAGATGCGAATGGGGAATTTAGATTTGCTGATGGGGAGGGGTATATTTGGGTTCATAATTTAGATGGTATTATGATTATGCATCCACACAAGACCGCACTTAACGGCAAAGGTTTGCTCGATATGCGTGATGTCAATGGTGTATATTTATTTGTTGCAATGAATGAACTTGTTGAAGAGTCTGGTGAAGGGTGGGTTCCGTATGCATGGCCCAAACCGGGAGAAGAAGTTAGTTCACCCAAAGTCTCGTATGTGGTATTGGCAGAGCATGCCGATGATGAATTTGTCTGTGGTGCGGGCATGTATGATGTTACCGCGGCAGAAATTAAAGCACGATTTCCCGACGATCAAATGTATGAAGAATAATAGCGACAGTATTAAAAATTAATATAGACATAAAGATTGAGTTATTAAAAACGAAAAGTAAACACTTCTTTCCCATTTTTGACGAAATGGGTTAAGATGTGAAGTGTATTTATTTCTATTATGCCGGTTACGGATTAATAATGGATGAAAAGAAATAAAGGAGGGTGTTGATGCGGCTAACTTTAGGGAAAAAGCTGATTGGTGGATTTATGGGGGTTGCCCTTTTGGTTGTTATAGCAGGAGCACTTGGCATTGTGGCAAACGGGAAAGTTTACAAAGCAGCAAGCGCTGTTGGTGAGGACAAGGCGCCAATTCAAAATGCTGCCATTAATGCGGCTCTTATGATTGAACGAACGCAGCGGGGGGCGGAGCGGTATGCAACGACATATACCGGACTCAATGAAGTAGAAATGGAAATACAAGCATCGTTCGATTGTTTTAATCTGTGGCTTGACGCGATTCAGCACGGAACCGACTCGGATGAGTTTCAGAATAGCAAAGCGGGAGCGTTTTATAAAAAAGAAGGAATGGATGTTATTGTTGAAAAAGGAAGCGATGAAATACAGAAATTGCTGCGGCAAATTTTTGGCGAGCGGGACACATTCAGCGTATTGATGAATATGCTTTTTTCAATTCAACGGGAATATGCTCAATACCAAGTGCATTTTGATAATAGATGGCGCAGCTTAGGGGGCTTTCTTGATTCGGCACAAGTATTACATCTTCATTGGGTTGGACAATTAAAAGATGCAACAAACATTGAAACAATCTTTACCGGTGAAACGGATCACACAAAGTGTATCATAGGAAAATGGTCGGCAACGTTTAAGGTTGATAATGAAAAATTAACGAAGTTGATCGAGGCATTCAAAAAAAATCATCAACAGTTGCACGAGCTTGCCATAAAGATTAACGAAAAAGATAAATATGCGGATAAGATTAAAATCCTCAATCGGGGCATTAGGATTACGTCAAAAATAGAGCGAGACTTTGAAAAGCTTCGTGCCTTTGCAAATGAACGATATGAAGATATGGATGTGCGAAAAGACAGCGTAATGGCAGAACTGGTTAATTCAGGCAAAAAGATTAGTGTTGGTATCAACGAACTTGAAACTCAAGTTAACAAGGAGATGAATAGTGCTTTAAGGCAGGCAAACCAGGTGCGGATAGCAGCGACGACAATATTAATTTTCATGACCATAGGCGCATTTTTTATGGCACTTTTAGCGGGGATAGTTTTAAGTAGAAATATTATAAAAGCGGTTCAAACGGTAGGAGCCATCGCAGAAAAGGTTGCAAACGGTGACCTCCGTGAGAAGGGTGAAATTATATCAAAAGATGAGATTGGAGAACTAGGAGAAACCATTAATAATATGGTGGATGGGCTGGGTATTATGGTTGGACAGGTGAAAAAAACTGCGGCACAACTTGCTATAGCATCTTCAGGAATGACTTCCTCTTCTCAGCAGATTTCTGATGGAGCCCAACAGCAATCGGTTAGTTTTGAAGAACTATCAAGTTCTGTTCAGTCTAATGCGACGAATGCTGCGCGTGCGAATGAAATAGCGCAGTCAACCGTAAATAATGCCGAACAAGTCGGCGGGGTGATGGAAAATACGATCAATGAAATGAATGCGATTGAAAAGGGATCAAAGCAAATAGCCGATGCAGTAGCAATCATAACCGATATTGCTGACCAGACAAATTTGTTGGCATTAAATGCTGCTATTGAAGCAGCTCGAGCAGGGGAGCACGGTAAAGGATTTGCAGTCGTTGCTGATGAAGTGCGCAAACTTGCTGAGCGGAGTGCTACATCTGCAAAGGAGATACAAATTCTTATTAAAAATAGCTTAAAGCAGGTAGACAGCGGGGTGAATTTATCTAAGGATGCAGGGAGTCGGTTAAAACAAATGGTTGATGAAATTAATAAAATAGCGGGAGAGGTGCAGTCAATTTCGGCATCGACACAGGAACAGGCCGCTTCAATGGAAGAAAATACATCAATTACAGAATCGAATGCTGCAGCTGCAGAAGAACTTGCTAGCTCAGCACAGGGAATGGCCAGTCAAGCGAAAGAGCTTAAAGAAGCGGTCGCTCAATTTAAAATAAATGAACAAAAACTATTCGAGCTTAAGGATCGTAAACAAAACAAAAAAAATGTTTCCTCTTCTCTAAAATCAAACGACAGTAGTGACAAAAGGCCGGCTTGGGAGAAGAATAAGGATGATGAAGGTACGTTGCGTCTTGGATAAGTAGCCGGCTATATTTATTACATGGGGAATAAAAAAGTTAATAGTATGAAAGGGAAGGGCATAGGGAGATGTTAAACGTGTTTAAAACGGTTTATGGGAAAGTGGTCGTTGCCTTAATAATCTTTTTTATTTTATTTTTTATAAGCTTTATTCATGTGTATACAATGGCTCAAAAGTTACAAAGCCAAGGCGTTTCTATTACAAACATAGTGTACTTTCAGCTTGTAATTTTATTACTCGGTATTGGCGCCATTATTGGCACTCTTTTTTTACTGAAATTATTTTTTATTGCCCCCATCAAGAAAATCTCCTCGGGGCTTGATACAATAGCAGCAGGAAATTTAAGTATGCGCCTTGAAACAATTGCTTTGAATTGCTCTGTAATTAGACAATGCAAACAAAATGAATGTAAAGATTATGCAAAAGATGCGCATTGTTGGCGCGAGGTCGGGTCATTTCGGTTGGATAAAACTAAAATGCAATGTCCACGCGTTTTAGAGAGAAAAATAAAAAGTTGTAGGGAGTGCGAGGTGTATACCGTATCTCGCGGTAGTGAATTCAACCAATTGGCAGACGGAATTAATATTTTAGTGGGAGGGCTTGAGGATATCATTTCTTCTATTAAGCATCATTCTGAGCAGCTTATAGCATCAAGTAGAGAGGTTGGTTCTGGGTCACAACAAATAGCTGATGGAGCGCAGCAACAATCGTCTAGTTTTGAACAGTTGTCAAGTTCTATTCAATCAAATGCGGGAAAGGCATCAAAGGCGAACGATATTGCGCAACCCGCCGCTGCGAAAGCACAGACCACCGGAGAAGCAATGGCAAATGTGATAGTTGCTATGAATACCATTGAAAAAAGTTCAACGCAGATTACCGATGCGGTTGCGCTCATTACAGACATTGCAGATCAGACAAATCTTTTAGCGCTTAATGCTGCCATTGAAGCAGCGCGGGCGGGGGATCATGGTAAAGGGTTTGCTGTTGTTGCCGATGAAGTCAGAAAACTTGCAGAAAGAAGTGCAATATCAGCTAAGGAAATTCATCGATTTATAAATGAAAGTTCGAAACAAGTCGAAAATGGGGTGGCTGTTTCAAAACATGCGGGGGAAAATTTAGGAGAAATTGTCGTGACTATAAATGAAATTGCTGCACAAATTCAATCTGTTACTACCGTGACCCATGAGCAAACCGCGGCTATGGAAGAGAATACCGCCGTAGTGGAAGCCAATGCGGCGACTGCGGAAGAACTAGCAGCGTCTGCACAAGAGCTGGAAAAGCAGGCAAAAGTAATTAGAGAAATGGCAATGTCTTTCAGGATTAGTTAATTTTTTTACAAATACTGATAGATCTATTATTTTGTAGCTCTATGAAAAAAGGGGAGGAAGTTATGAGAGGTACGACGTATAAGGACGATAGTCAAACTGAGAATATTCTGCAATTAGTTTGTTTTAAATTAGCAGATGAAGAATACGCTGTTGATATTACGCAGGTGCAGGAAGTAATTCGTATGCAGCGGATAACGCCTGTTCCACAAATGCCAGGATTTGTATTAGGCGTGGTGAACATTCGAGGGACCGTTGTTCCCGTGTTCGACTTGCGGAAACAGTTTCACTTAACAGAAAAGGAAGAAAATCCGCTTACCAAGATTGTAGTAGTGAATCTTAACGGGGAATTAATTAGTATTATTGTTGATGAAATCCTCGATAATATTAAGCTTGACTCTATACATGTTGATCCAACACCGGCCGTTAAGATGGAGATAGATAAAGAAAGCATAAAGGGAATAGGGATGCTTGAAGAACGAATGATTATTATTTTAGATCTCCATAAAATAAATGATTCAATTAATAGAAGAATAGTTGCTTTTAAATCCAATATATAAGCGAGAGCGATAAAAAGCGGTTAAGGAGGGAAGCTATGCCCGAGAAAAAAATGTTAGAATTGGTTAGTTTTAAAGTTGGGGAAAGCCTCTTTGTATTGCCGATTCAGTATATTCAAGAAATTATTAGGTTAACTGCGGTTGTTGCAATCCCGAAATCTCCCGATTTCATGGAAGGAGTAATTAACCTACGAGGCAAAGTCATTCCAGTAATTGATCTGAGAAAAAGATTTGGCATAGAAGGAACGATCCAAGGATCTCAAGGGCGTATTATTATAACTGAGGTGGAGGACTTCATGGTTGGATTGCAAGTTGATTCTGTGTCTGAAGTTGTGAAAGCGAATGCAGACGAGCTTGAAAAAACGCCGTCATTTATAACGGGAATTGACCATAACTTTGTAGAAGGAATTATAAAACATGGTGATACCATGTTTATTTTATTAACAATCGATAACATATTAACATCGAGCGAGACAGAAATATTAAAAGATGTTAAATGATGTGCAACAAAGAATAGCAGAGATCGCGATGACGACGTTTATAACAGATAAGGATTTCAATGAAATCAAGGATATCATGTATCAACAAACAGGCGTTTTCCTTAAGCCGTCAAAAAAAAATCTCGTTATCGCTCGTCTGCGAACACGATTGCGAGAGTTGGATTGCCCAAACTTTAAGAGCTATTTAGAATTTTTTAAAAAGAAAGACGCGGCGGAATTGGAGATTCTTATAAATGCGATTACAACAAACGAAACCTTTTTTTTCCGTCACCCAAAACAATTTAATTTTCTCAGTGACTACGTTTTGCCTGAAATAATCGAAAAAAAGAAAATATTACCACGGAGAGAAATACGGGTATGGTCTGCCGCGTGTTCTACTGGTGAGGAACCGTATTCGCTTGCGGTTGCGTGTGAAGAATTTTTTAAAAAGCATCCTGCGTATCAATACACTGTTTTTGCTTCTGATATTAACAGTGCTGTTTTAGCTGAAGCCCAAAAAGGAATGTTCCCTGAACGTTCCTTTCGAGAAACCCCTTCCGGAATACAGCAGCGATATTTTAAACGTGTTGAGATTATAGACGGGAGAAGAAGAAAAGAAATGATGAAATTTACAAGCGATATAAAAGATAATATTGTATTTATCCAAAATAATCTTTTACATCCTTTCCCTTTTAAGAATATCGATATTGTTTTTCTTCGCAATGCGCTTATTTATTTTAACGAGGAAAGTAAACAAAAAGTTATTAATAATATTGAAAACGTTATAGTTCCAAAAGGGTATTTATTTCTTGGTTTGTCTGAGACGTTATTTGATGTAAAAAGTACTTTTGAAATTTTACAAACGGGTACGTATCTAAAGCAAGACTGACCTGTTGTGTGATGTATTTTGCAGAAAAAAGGACATAGCTTCAAGGAAAAACACCTATTTAATAACAAGGTGTTTAAAAGCAGAGGGAACATGATAAAAGCGGTTATAGCAGATGATTCAGCGTTTGTACGAAATATCGTTAGAGACTTATTTGTTGAGGGCGGTATCGACGTAGTAGGATTGGCTAAAAATGGGAAAGAAGCTATTAAACTTGTAAAGGAAACAAAACCCAATGTCTTAGTTCTCGATATTGAAATGCCGGTGATGAATGGGCTTGATGCCTTGCAACAAATTATGGATGAGTGTCCATTGCCGGTATTTGTTTTTAGTCAACTTACACAAGAGGGGGCGGCAGAGACTATCAGAGCGTTGGAATACGGTGCTGTCGATTTTCTTTTAAAACCGTCAGGGGGAATCCGTGATTTAAAAAAAGCACGCGATGATTTAATAAGTAAAGTCCGAGCTATTGCTCACAAAAGTTTTTTGAAAAAAGGGGTTGTAGAAATAAAACCGGTGAAAGCGGTGCATCGGCCCCATGCTTCTTTACAATTGCTTAAGCCGCGCCCTATAGATATTGTAGCGATGGGATCATCAACCGGCGGGGTTAAAGCGGGAATAACTATTATGTCACAACTTTCAGATTGTTCAAAACCTATTGTTTGGGTTCAACATATGCCGCCGGAATTTACTGCAAATTTTGCGAAACGGCTTAATACTTTTTCAAAACTGGAGGTTAAAGAGGCAGAAAATGGCGATATTCTTAAAGCAGGGTGCTGTTATTTAGCACGCGGGGGATCTCAAATGAGGGTTCGGGGACGTGGTGATCAATGTCAAATTAGAATTACCAAAGAGACAAAGGAATATGGTGGCCATTGTCCTTCTTGCGATGTGCTCTTTCATTCCGTTGCCGAACATTACACCGCTAACGCGCTGGGGATAATTTTAACCGGTATGGGATGTGATGGAACAGACGGTTTAATTAGCATGCATAATAAAGGAGCATTTGTTATTGGACAAGATGAAGCGAGTTGTATTGTATATGGAATGCCACGAGCAGCGTATGTAGCAGGTGCCGTTGATGTTGAACTGCCCCTTGATGATATTGCGAAAGGGATAATGAAAATTATTGACTAAACGGCATCAGTAGGGTAAAAGATAAGAGATAGTAAACAAAAGAGGAAAACAAAAATATGGGAGATTCTTTTTTAAATCTAACACCCGCCGAGAGGAGTGAAATCCTCGCGGAATTTCTTACCGAGGGAATGGGGCATCTTAGCACGCTCAATGAAAAGCTGCTTCAAGCTGAAAAAGCGGTTAAGAAAAATATTGACATGTCCGATGAAGATCTGAACTCAATGTTTCGTGCGGCACATACTATCAAGGGGGCAGCGTCATTTATTGGGCTTACAAAAACGGTATCATTAACGCATGAAATGGAGACCGTTTTACAGAAAGTACGTACACGAGAGTTAGCATTAACAGAGGATATGATAGATATTCTCTTTGAAGGATTTGATGGATTGGAATTGCTTTTTAAAAATCTCAAAGATAGTGAAAACGAGGAAGCCGAAATAGATGAAATTGTAGCGGGAATAAAACAAATTTTAGAAGAAAGTGGAGTTGCGCAGACAAAAGATAAAAAAAAGAAACAGAAAGAAACTCGGCGAAAAGAAAAAAGAAAAGAAGGAAAAGAAGAAGAAGAAGAAGAAGTACAAAGTAAATATATAGAGCAATTTGTTATCGATGCTGATCAAAATATAGAGGGGTTTAATACAGCACTTATTGAGCATGAAAATGAAAAGGGCAATGCTGCTCATATAAACGAACTTTTTCGAATTGTGCATACGTTAAAGGGATCGTCAGGGCTGGTGAATGCTGCTCAAATTCAAAAAATAGCCCACGCTATGGAAAATATACTTACTCTCGTGAGAGAAGGAAAAGCATCGCTTGATGATAAGGGAGTATCGACATTATTTAAAGGGATTGACGCTATCCGAGAAATTGTTATCCTTTTGAAAGACGGAAAGTCTATCGACATTAATATTACAACCATAAGCGGTGAATTAAATAAGTATTTAAAAAAAATAACAAAGGACGAGAGTCTCCCTGTTGACGATGTTGATAAAAACGAAGAATTTTTACTTCGTGAAGAAGTATTGCAAAACTGCAAGGAGTCGTTGTCTGTAGATAAGCTTACTAATGAGGGAAAAGACCTTATTGTTAAAGCGTCGGTCAATAATCTTCATATCTACAAAGTCATTGTTGAACTTGAACAATTTATTCCTATGAGAGCTATGAAGGCTGTCATTGTGGAAGAACGGTTTAACAAGAGAGGAAATATTGTTTATAAAAATCTTGATTTTACTGAAATAAGTGAGGAAAATGAAAAATCAGTTTTCATCGGGATCATTTATTGCACTTCTCTCACTAAAGAAAATATTAAAAAGTTATTGGTTTTAGATGGTGTATCCTTGTTTTCTATAGACAGTATGGAAAAAAGTGAAATTATCGATTTAGAAGATGCGATTCAAATTTCTGCATCGGACGCAGTAACGCAAAAAAAGAAAAGAGGTGGTAGTATGAAGGAGGCATCCAACACCACAGGGCAATCGTCTGTCGTGACTAAACCTTCAATTGAACTATCAACGATTAGAATTGATACCCGACGGCTTGATACATTAATGAACCTTTCTGGGGAGCTCGTTATTATACGGGCTCGTTTTGCTCAGTTAGTCAATTCATTTAATCATGAGACGACGAGACAAAAAGAAGTAGCACGCGCATTGGAGGCGGTTGAATTTTATTCTGAATCAATGAATAATGAGCTGAAAGGATATTTTAAAAAATTGCAAATAAGCGATGATACAAATGCTAAAAAAATAATTAAAATCGGAGAAGAAATCGATATACAGATTGCCCATTTAAATACGCAGACGGCGCGGAGCACAATTTATGGAATGATTCATGCCTTAGATGAACTAACAAGTTCATTGGGAAAAGTATCGAGCGATATTCAGTCAGGAGTTATGCAGGCTCGAATGATTCCGATCGAGGGTGTTTTTAATCGCTTTAAAAGAATCGTACGTGATATTTCGAAAGAACTGGGGAAAACGGTCAATTTAGAAATTGAAGGGGAAGAAACAGAACTTGATAAAAAGATTGTAGATAGTCTTGGTGATCCACTCACCCATATCATTCGCAATGCAGTTGATCATGGCATTGATGATAAGGATACTCGGAAAATGCTTGGGAAACCCGAGGTCGGCACGATTCGTTTAAAAGCATCGCATGTGGGTAACCATATATGGATTGAGGTTCATGACGATGGAAAGGGCATAGATGTTGAAAAAATCACTCAAGTTGCGGTACAGAAAGAATTAGTTGCGAAAGAAAAAATTGACCCAATGAGTGAAAGGGAAAAACTTGCACTGATCTTTTTGCCGGGATTTAGTACTGCTGTCGAAGTTACCGATCTTTCGGGCAGAGGAGTGGGTATGGATATTGTGAAAAATATGATTACATCAGTTAACGGCGTTGTTGATATTGAAACAGAAAAAAATAAAGCAACCGCGATTATATTGAAAATTCCTTTAACGTTAGCAATTATTCAAGCTTTGCTAGTTATTGTTGGAGATGAAACGTATGCTTTCCCCCTTGAGGGAGTATTAGAAATCGTAAGCGCATCGCCGGAAGACATTTATTTTCTTGATGGTAATGCAACAATCAAACTAAGAGACCATGCATTAAGTTTAATCGAACTTGAGAAGGTCATGAAGGTAAGAGGCGGGGAACGAGATGCTAGCATAAGTAAAAAAGTTGTTGTTGTTACTGATGGTGAACATAAATTGGGTGTGGTCGTTGATTCTCTCATAGGTGAAGAGGAAATTGTTATTAAAGCACTTTCCGATCATTTTGCCGGTGTTAAAGGAATTATGGGGGCCTCGATCCTTGGTGATGGAACGATCGCATTAATCTTGGATCCTTTATCGCTTATCCAAACAGCACGATAAGGATTATTGTTGTTATTAGAGAATATTCAAAGCAATAGAAAAAAAAGGGAGAAGACATGGCAGAGCATGACCTTTTTGTTGGTATTTCTGATATAAAAATGGGAACCGCACCCCAAGTTATTAAAACAAATTTGGGTTCATGTATCGCCGTGTGTCTTTATGCGCCGACGAAAAAAATGGGGGGAATGCTCCATTTTATGCTTCCCTATGCTCCTCCCGATGAGATTCCCGGCATTAAAATGCGCGATGAAAAATTTGCTGATCTGGGCATAGAGAAAATTATTAAACAGCTTACGCGGATGACTGATTTACCCGCGAATATATTTACCGCTAAGATATTTGGCGGAGCAAAAGTTCTCAAAGATGTATACCGGAATATCGGAGAAGAAAATGAGGATGCGGCACGAATGATTTTAGAGGCTCACGGCATTAAAATCGTTGCGGCTAAAACCAGGGGAAACAAAGGATATAAAATAGAATTTGACCTAACAGACGGTTCGATTAAATGCAACGTCTTTGGAGAAGAAACGGAGGTTTTTTGAACATGGATAAAAATTCTGCTACTAACAGAGCTATCCAACTTATTGCACGATTAAGCATTGACAAGGCGTCACAAGTTTTTTCAAAAGTACTTAAAACAGGTGCACGGATTGAGCTTGTGGATGTAACATTAAGTGACATTGTAGAGGTTACTGAGCGAGTAAATAAAGAAAGCAGAGAAATTGTTGGTGCTTTTGTTGACTTGACGGGAGAGATACCGTTTAAATTTTTGCTCTTTGTTGATGTGAACGATAGTTTAACATTATGCGATTTAATGTTAAGAAAAGAAATGGGAACAATGAAGGAGTTTGATATCTACGCTTCAAGCGCAGTGCAAGAAATAGCAAATATCCTTGCGTGTGCTATTGCGAACGTATTTTCAACCGACTTTCAGATGCCATTACGACCGTCTCCGCCGACAGTCGTTCGTGATTATAGCGGCACCATCTTTGAAGAATATATTGTAGAAACAGCCATGGAAAGCAACGAAATTCTTATGATAGAAAGCAGATTTTGTGTTATCAAACACAGTCTTTCATGTGATATGTTTATTATGCCGTGCAGTGGCGGTGAAAAATTATTACAACATATAACGAAAAAACTTTAAGGGGGAACTATGGGAAAAAAAAGAGTGCTTGTGTGTGATGATGCGCCAGTGATTCGTTTAATGCTCAAAGATATTTTGCAAGATAGCGGCTATACCGTTGTTGGAGAAGCAAAAAACGGTATTGAGGCAATGCAAAAATTTAAAGAATTAAAACCCGATATTGTGACTATGGATATTATCATGCCAGAGAAAGATGGCATCGATGCGCTTGTTGGCATATTGAGAGAGGACAATGAAGCAAAAGTTGTCATGGTGACTGCCATTGATCAGCGTGATTCATTAATGAAAGCAATCCGGGCAGGAGCTACCGATTATATTGTCAAGCCGTTTGAAGACGAAAGAGTTGTTTTAGCAGTGAAAAAAGCATTAGGTGAAGCATAAAACATAACCCGTAGAGCTTGACAATAATTGTATACAGATACTATTTATCAATAGGAGACTGCGTATTAAGAAAGGAAAACAATGTCTTGGGTCAGGCCTTGTATGTGCTGATATGACATAATCGAAGGAGGAGTAGAAAATGAAAGTTATGATTGTGGACGATTCAAAAGTAATGAGAATAATGATTCAAAAAGGGCTGCGGCAGGCGGGATATGAGTGTGATATTGTGGAAGCATCTGATGGCGTTGAAGCGCTGTCGAAATTAGATTCATCCGTTAATATTGTGCTTATAGATTGGAATATGCCGAAGATGAACGGACTCGACTTAGTCAAAGCAATTCGGATAAAAGGGAATCAAGTTCCCCTTTTAATGATTTCGACTGAAGGATCGGGAGATAGGGTTGAGGAAGCTCTGAAAGAAGGGGCGAATGGATATATCATTAAACCCTTTACACCAGAAAAAATAAAAGAAAAATTCGAAACTATTTTTAGAAAATAACGGTGCGTATGCCTTTATCAGATGCTCTTAATAAAAAAGAAGCGGTTTTTATTAAATTGGCGTTAAAAGGTACCATCGCCGGTTTTGATAGAGATTTAGGACTTCTATTTAGTAATAAAATAAAAATTACACAACCTTCATTTGATTATGTTAGTCAAGAAACGCTCATTACTTCCCTTCCGCAAGCTTTTGTTAAAGCGGTTTTTATGTTAGAGGGGGATTGCCCTGGCGAGGCCATCATTATTTTTAATGTTCCCGATGCAAAAATAATGTGTGGACTTTTAATGATGGTTCCTGCAGAAGGTATTAAACAGGGGTTACATAAAGAATTTTCCGCAGAAGACGAAGAAGTTTTTAAAGAAATCGCAAACCAGATGAATGGAACATTGGATGCTTCGTTGCGAGAAAGTTTTACTTTTAATTTTCATTCAACACTTAAATCGGTTGAGGCTATTTCTAAATCTTTGACTGAGGAAACAGCTAGAACGTTGTTTCCCGATGATTATGTGGCCGTTCGTGCTGCTCTTAAGATAGCCGAATTTCCCGATAGCTTTTTTACGCAGTACGTTTCGATGTCGATGATTAAGAGTATTTCAAGATCACAAGAGATAGACAAGGAGCAGCCTCAGATAATGGAGGCAATAAAAATAGCGGCTGCAGCAGAAACAACAAAAGATGTGAAAAGTGTTTTGCTCGCAGGTATTGATGCTGGCACAAGAGAGGGTATTAAAAATTCTTTAAATGGGCACGATTTAAATTTTCTTGAGATAAATGACGGCATGGAAGTTTTGTCAATGCTATTACAGCGCAAGATCAGTTTAGTTATTATTGATCAAGAACTACCGAGTATTGACGGACTTGAGGTATGTAAGAAAATTAAGCAAAATTATCGGACAAAAGATGTTCCTGTTATCATATGCAGCGCTTACAGCACACGTGAAAATGTTTTGGCGGCAGCTTCTGCTGGTGCTCAAGATTTTATCGTGAAACCAATAAATAAAAAGGAAGAAATTGAGCAAAAAATATTAGCTTGTTTACAATAAAGAAAGAGAGGAAACGCCATGGTCGACAGTGCGTATTTAACAGAAGCTATTAAAGAATCAGCAAAAAAATTGTACTCTACGATGCTATCGTTGGAATTAACAACGGAAGAGGCATTCGAAGGGCATCGTGAATTAGAAACAGATGATAAAATAGTGGCATTAATTGGATTTGCGAGTGCTTATAAGGGAGGTATGGCTGTTTACTTTCCCGTAGAAGTTGCATTGAAAAGTGCATCTGCTATGTTAGGCATAGAAGTTAAAGAAGTTAATGATGATGTGAAGGATGCTATTGGCGAGATAGTTAATATTGTGGCGGGGGGCACCAAAACAGCACTGTATAAAGAGAATATTACATTTGAATTATCGCTTCCGGCCGTAATAGTGGGGAAAAAATACTCGGTTTATTTCGATGCTATACATAAAACATTTCCTCAAATTGTTGTTCCATTTTTGCTTGAAGGGAAGCGGTTTTATGTGGAATGCAGTCTTGAAAAAGAAGGATCGGAAAATTAGCAATAAGGTAGCATCGTATTGAAAGGGAAAGTATTTTTTAAAATGAGAACATAACGGTTTGTAAGGGGGCGCAAGATGAAAGCTTTAATTGCGGATGATTCGGAAGTAATGCGAGCGGTGATTCAAAGGGAGCTGAAAGTTGCAGGATATCCCTGTGAGGCAGTTGAAGCAAGTGATGGGATCGAAGCCCTTGCAAAATTAGATGTATCGATCGATATTGTTTTTATCGATTGGAATATGCCGAAAAAAAATGGTATTGAAGTTATCAAGGAAATCCGAAAAAACGGAAATACTGTTCCTATAATAATGATTTCTATGGAAAGAACAGAAGAAGGTATTAATGAAGCTCTGAGAGAAGGGGCGAGCGGCTATATAGTAAAACCTTTTACAGCAGAAAAAATCAAAGAAAAGCTAATGACTATTTTAAATTCGTGACGCCAGAAAAGAAATAATTTGTTTGAAAAAAAGGAGCATATGCAATGGATCGTTCATTAATCATTGATGTTGTAAAAAAGACAACGAGTAATCTATTTTCTACTATGCTCAAGATGGAAATAACCGCAGATGATGCGCTTGAAGGGCAAAATACACTGCCTTTACAAGCCCATGTAACTGCAGTCATCGGATGCGCAGGCAACTATAGGGGGGGGATGGCTATTTATCTTCCGAAGGATCTTGCACTCGAAAGTGTCGCAGCTATGTTGGACATAGACGTTGAGAAAATCACTATTGACCAAATGACCTTGAATGTAAAAGATGCTATCGGAGAAATTATTAATATTATCGCAGGGGGAGTAAAAGCAGAACTTTACAAGGCAGGCGTTACTTTTAAGTTGTCTCTGCCAACCGTTATTGTTGGAGAAAAATTTCGAGTGTATGTTGATAGCAGTCAAGAAAGAGCTCGTGCCATTGTTCCTTTTTCATCTAAAGGAAAACAATTTTTTGTAGAGTGTAATATTGAAAAAGCAGAAAAACGTGTGAACGAGTAACCCTGTTTTTTTAACAAAGCCAAGAAAAGATACTAAGCCGGAGAAATTGTACAATCAAGGGGGTGCAGGGAATGAAAGTCTTGATCGTCGATGATTCAAAAGTAATGAGAGGGTTGATTCAAAGAGAGTTGAAGACAGCGGGATATGAGTGTGATGTGATAGAAGCCGGTGATGGTATTGAGGCGCTCTCGAAATTAGATGCATCGATTGACATCATTCTTCTTGACTGGAAAATGCCGAATATGGACGGCATTGAATTTATACAAAAGGCTCGAAAAAGCGGAAGCAATATTCCCATCCTCATGATTTCGACTGAAGGGGCAGATGAAAACGCCGCCAAAGCTCTTAGTGCGGGTGCCAATGGATATATAGCAAAACCATTTACAGCAGAAAAAATTAAAGAAAAGCTCAAGGCTATTTTAAAAGGATGAGCAAGCGTTTGCTCAACGTTGCTCCTCCTTGTATGTAATTATGAACAAAAAATTTTTCAAAATAGTGCAGTAAAAACCCTAAGGAGTAAACCATGAAAGCTTTGATTGTGGATGATTCAAAAGTGATGCGAACGATGATTCAAAAAGGATTACGGCAAGCGGAATATGTGTGTGAGGTTGTGGAGGCGGGCGATGGCATTGAGGCGCTCGCGAAATTAGATGCATCGATCGACGTTGTTCTTCTTGATTGGAAAATGCCGAATATGGACGGCATTGAATTTATACAAAAGACTCGAAAGAGCGGAAACAATGTTCCGATTATGATGATAACGACCGAAGGTGCTGAGGATAGAGTTGCTGAAGCAATGAAGGAAGGGGCAAACGGGTATATAATAAAACCTTTTACGGCAGAAAAAATTAAGGAGAAACTCAAAGATATCTTAAAGGGATAGGGTTATTTTTGTAAAAATGAACTAAAAATCGGAATCATTGCTGTTACCCAAAGAGAAACTTTATTAATATCAGAACGAGAAAAAAAGTAAGATCGCTACAAAGGAAAGGAAGTGTATATGCTTGACCGCGCGTTAATGATTGACACCGTGAAAAAGACAACGAATAATTTGTTTATAAAGATGCTATCAATGGAATTAATTGCAGGTGAACCAATCACAGAAAAAAACGCATTACCGTTAACGGCTCATGTGACAGCTGTTATTGGATTTGCTGGTTACTATAGAGGAGGTATGGGCATTTATCTTCCCAGAGCACTTGCCCTTAAAATGGTCGCCGCCATGTTAGGTGTGCCGGTCGATCAAGTTACTATTGATAAAATGCCGGCAGATGTAAAAGATGCTATCGGAGAAATCGTTAATATTATTGCAGGGGGGGCAAAAGCAGAACTTTCAAAGCAGGGCATTACGTTTGATTTATCTTTACCCACCGTCATTGTTGGGGAAAAGTTTCAAGTGTATGTTGACAATAATCCTGAACGGGTCCAAGCGGTCATTCCTTTTACCGCGGGTGAAGATCAGCTTTTTGTAGAATGTAATATAGAAAAAACCAACAAATAAGATGATTTCTCGAAGAATGTAAACGTTTTTCTAAATATAAACAGCATTGAGATTAAAAAAGATTTCATATGCCGCTTCTTTAAAATAAGTAGATTCTTTTGAAACAATATGATGGAGAGGGCGCCATGAAAATTTTAATTGTAGATGATTCAAAAGTGATGAGGAAAATGATTCAAAAAGGGCTGCGGCAAGCGGGATATGAATGTGAGGTTGTGGAGGCGGGCGATGGTGTTGAGGCGCTTGAGAAATTGGACGCATCAATTACTGTTGTTTTTGTTGATGTGAAGATGCCAGTCATGGATGGCATTGAATTGGTAAAGGAAATTCGAAAAAGAGGAAATGCTGTTCCCATCCTTATGATTACGACCGAAAGTTCTCAGGAACGTATCGATGAAGCGAAGAATGCCGGTGCCAATGGATATCTGATAAAGCCCTTTACGCCGGCAAAAATTAAAAAACATCTTGGAGAGGTTGTGGAAAATTGAGAGAGCAAGGTTTTTTCTCAATACGTTAACAAGTTAAAAGGCGATAGATTTTTTTAAAAAATCTATCGCCTTTTTTATTTGAGTGATAGTACGCGTTAAATTTTTCCGTCCCAACGACCGCCCTGGCGATTGATGAGTGCATCCCACCCTGACCAAAAGCGAAAGATACCGGTAAGCCCTAAAATTGCATGGGTAACGTTTTTCTTTGTTTCATTATCATTTACGTATTGCCCAATTCCTGGCCATATAAGAAGAGATACAAGCCCTGAGACAACAGTTTTTCCAGAAATTTCTCCGTGTTTTGCCGTGTTTTCAGCAAGCGCAAATGAAGGCACTATCATTGCAATAAGCATCACGAGAACAAGAAAAGTAGTCAATTTTTTCATTATTTATCCCCCTTTCGTAAAGACTATTTATAACATTAGTATAGCACCGGTGAATATATAATAATACAAAATATTTAAACTATAGAGTAAAATAGTAATAGTTGTAAACAATGGTAATACAACGTGCTACGTATTAAAATGTTCTATGCCAGAATAAAAAAATAATGAAAGTTACGCTTATCCAGCCCCCAATACAGGATTTTTATTTTACTCCTATGAGAAGTTTTCCTCTTGGCTTATGTTCGCTTGCATCTTGCCTAAAACGAAAAGGGCATGCGGTGGTTATTTTTGACTGCATTCAAGGCGGAACACGTGGACCGGCAGTGAGTGATGATACGGCGTTTGATTATCTAAAACCTTTTTATCCGAAAAAAAATCTGAGCCCATTTGGATTATTCAAGGAATTTCGGCATTATGGCCTATCGTTTGCAAAAATTAGAGATGAATTAGCAAAGCTTGACGCAAAAGTTTTTGGTATTTCATCTCTCTGCTCTGCCTATGCGGACGAGTCGTTGCGTGTTGCACATATAGTGAAAGAGGTACACCCTAAAAGTCTTGTTGTTATGGGAGGCGCGCATGCGCATGAATATGCCGAATATATTTTGACTCATTGTTTAGCGGTTGATTTTATTGTTTTGGGAGAAGGGGAGGAGACATTTTGCGAGCTGGTTTCATCACTCCATGCACCACAGAAGGTCAAGGGAATAGCCTATAGAAAGAATAGTATCGCTATAAAAACAGAGAAACGCTCTTTTGTTCAACCATTGCGTTCTGTTCCGTGGGCACAAAGAGATCTTCTTGATTTGGACAGCTATACAATTAAAAAACAACGATACACGCCAATTCAAACGGCGCGGGGGTGCCCCTTGTGCTGCACCTTTTGTTCAATACCTCATTTTATGGGAAAAAAATTCCGCATGCGTGACGCTCACGACGTATGCAGTGAAATTATCCATTGCTATGATAGGTTAAAAATACGGATTTTTGATATCGAAGACGATAACTTTACCTGTGATAAAAAGCGGGCTGTTCAATTACTTTCATTGCTCATTGAAAGACTTGAAACCAGGAGCATTGAACTAACGGCAATGAACGGGCTTTATTACAAAGGGTTAGATAAAAATATTATAGCACTATTACATATAATAGGGATGCGAAGAATTAACCTTTCACTTGTCTCCTCTTCTGATGCAACAGCACAAAAAATGAAACGAAATGTGGAATTTGAAATATTTAAAGAAGTCATACAATGGGCACGTGAATGCGACATGCATATTACGGTCTATTTTATTGTTGGACTTCCTGGAGAAAGGATCGACGATATGCTCCGAACCCTTTTATATTTATCTACATTGCCAGTTTTAATTGGTCCGAGCATTTATTATCATGTTCCTGGCTCTCCATTATTTGCTCAACTTGAGAAAAAAGGAGTTGTGTTAAGGAAAGACTATCGTTTTTTTCGATCCTCCGCATTGTTCTATGAAAATGAAATGTTTAACCGTTGTGACATAGCGACCGTTTTTCGATTAACGCGAATCATCAACTTCATAAAGGCATTGTTGTTAAAGACGGATAATTCCTCAGACATACATATGCCCACATTTATTAATAAAGAAGTTAAGCGTTTAACTGACAATCAAGTTTTTATTAATAAAGAGAGTGTGATAAGCAATAGGTTTTTGTCGCAAGAAGAGATCGGCATTGTTTTGCTTAAAAAATTTATTGACGAACACGATATCTATTCACTTAAAAAAGGGCAACGAGAAAAGGGACGAGCGGTATATGCTTTTGCAAGAGAAAAAGTGTCTTTGCCTGTAGTAAAGAAGTTCTTTGCGCTTTTTGCTGAGATGTTTTCTTTGTAACTGCGTAACAATTTTTTCTTTTGCCGCTATTAGTTTTTTTTGCTTTTGTTTTTTTGTTTTCAGTGTATAATACAACAAAAAAGAGAAATTATAACAAGGGGGGATAAGATAATGAAACGGCGTTACATTGTATATCTCGTTTGTATATTTATAGTAATGCATGCTGTTCCGTGTTATGCGGGGCCATATTGGGATCAGATGAAGGCAAAGCTTTCGCGAGGGTTTATTAATATTGTCAGCTCTATCGGAGAAGTTGGCAAAGGAATGGGCGAAGGCATGGGTGAAGAAGAAAACGCTTTTTATGGTGCAGTGGTCGGAGTATTCAAAGGAGGGGGGAAAATGGTCGTGCGTGCCTTTAGTGGAATATATGACATTATTGTGTCTCCTATTCCCCGCATGATAACATTTCCGCCAGACCCGGAAACACTATTTACCGCAGACGCTCGAGATTACAGAGAAAAAGCAGATACGGTAGATGACGATTCATAGTAAATGCTTTTTTTCTGTCAGGGGTGAGAATGTTTTAAGATAACAAGCTGTCTAAGGATGGACGAAAAGAGGGGCAATACATGCCCCTCTTTTTTATATGGGAACAGTGACTATCTGAGGCGCTCCGCGATTTGACGGTTGTGATACAATAAAAAATCATTGTAAGGCAAAACAGTTGAATGATAATACAGGTAAAAAGTGTACAGAAAACAGTCTGTCATAATTCTCTTTCTATTCTTTGGATTCATTTTTCTATCAATGCCTGAGGGGCATGCTTTTGCAGATGAATCTATTTTGAGAAGTTGTATGATCCGCAATTATAAAAGAAGTGCGGACGGATCGCAGAAAAGATTTATTAAAGATGGTGTATTTTTTAGTGGTGCTCTTGATAAAAAGGCCCCCTGGCTTGATTCACAAATTAAAAAAGATTCCCGGCGGGGTAAGGTGCTGGCAATCCGTTACAATGTCAAAGAAGGGTATGGCGGTTACTATATTCGTCTCGTAAAAGGGAAAAAGGGGAGGTATCGTCGCTATAATGCTTTACAATTTTGGATAAAAGGAGATTGTAAGCAAATAAAGGTTGAAATTAAGGATACGGTGACCCATACGTATACCCTTCAAGGCATTACTTCTCAATGGCAAAATGTTACTATTCCTTTTTCAAAATTTACAAGACCATTTTCTATAGAACCCAACGAGTTTCATGAAATTGTTTTTGTGCTTGACTCAGTGAATACAGCTCCTAAAAGAGGAAGTTTTTCACTCGACAACATTTCTTTTGTGTACCAAAAAGAAAGGCGGATAACCATCATGATCAAAAAAATGGATATTCGACTCAATGACATACCAATCGGCTTAGAAGAATATTTTGAAAATACCGATATTACTATTAAGTATTCTTTAAGTGGCAGCGCTGATTTAGCAAATACTACATTGCGATTCGAGGCAAGTACCGATAAACAAACCTGGTTTTTTATTGGCGGGGAACAAGTTGTTGACGGGGAAGGGGAGATTGCCTGGAAGGCCCGGTATTATCCAACAGGGACTTATTTCTTGCGTTATAAAATTATGAAAGATCAGGCAGCTTTATACTGTTCTGCTGTATATACGTTATATATTTGGAATGATTTTGATGAGAAACGATTCCTTGAAAAAATTTTAAAAGATACTTTTCAATATTTCTTAAAAGAGCACCAGCCAAGAACATTTTTAACAAAAGACCGAAACGGCAATGGTAATGTTATTAGTACCGGCGCGTGCGGTTTTGCACTTACCGTGTATCCCTTAGCTGCTCAGCGAGGTTTCATTCCTGAAGAAGAAGCGAAGAAGAGAGTTTTAACTATTCTTAATACCTATCTAAGAAAATTGAAAAATATTGATGGTTTTTATCAGCATTGGTTTGATTTTCGGCATCGTCCTGTTTTTGAAGACGAGGGGGTTGATTCTGTTGAAACATCATATCTTGCGGCAGGGGCATTATTTTGCATGAATTTTTATAAAGGGGAGGATGATTTAGAGCGTGCTATACGAAGTAAAGCGTATAAGCTGATACGACGGATTAAGTGGCCATTTATGTTGGGTAAGGAGGGTAAAGAAAAAGGAGGCCCTCTTTATTGGAATTATTACAAGTCGACCGACGAATTTCATCACCCGGTCGTTGGATTTAATGAATGTTTAATTACTTATATTATGGCACTTGCAGCCCCGCATTCTGTCAGCAGAGCAAATTTTGAAAACTGGTATCAAAATTATCAGTATCATTCGTTTAACGGAGAAAAGGTTGTTTTTTATCCAACCCTTTTCACACAACATTATTCATTTATGTGGATAGATCCACGGTCGCTTAAAGATAAATGGATTACCTATTTTCCCAATGCCCAGCGCGCAACGTTACTGAATAGAGAATATTGTGTGAAGGAAATGAGGAGTGATATATGGGGATTGACGGCGTGCGATGGGCCAAAAGGGTATTGTGGTTATGGTGCTAATTTGCCCTTTCAGGAATCATGCTATGATGGAACAATAAGTCCTTCTGCGTCGATTGGTTCCTTGCCCTATCTCCCCGCGCCCGTATTGGCAAATATTAAGTTCATGTATGAACAATATCCGAAGTTGGCGTATGGGAAGTATGGATTTTATGATAGTTTTAATGTCGATCTCGATTGGAGCAGCCGAAGTTTTTTAGGCATTACCCAGGGGACGATCTATTTGCAAATCGAAAATTATCTTAGCGGCAATGTGTGGAACTATTTCATGAAAGATGAAAGCATCAAAAAAGCATTAAAGAAAGCAGAGTTTCAGTTTTAATGAGATCAAGTATTGAGTGTAGCTACGCTTTATAAATGCTCAATCACTTTAAAAAAATATTGCTATTGTTGTATAAAAAGATTACAATTAATACAACATCGAAATGGGAATGTGCATGAAAAGAATTCAAGATAGATGTAGAATGTTACAAAGTTGAATCAAGGAAGTTTCACACGTGATACGGAAAAAAAGAAGATAAAGTAAAGCGGGAATCACTGGAAGGAGTGAATCCCGCTTTTTTTACATACGAGACAAGCGAAATAGTAATACATCGTTTGTCTGAAGGCACTCTGCCCTTTTAAAAAGAAAAGAAGGGTGGGATTAATTCGTCTTCGTTATGGTAAAAGGTAACAAGGGCTCATTACAGGAGGTTAAGCGTAATGGTAACAGGAACGGTTAAATGGTTTGATGAAAAAAAAGGGTTCGGTTTTATTGCAACTGAAAATGGGCAAGATGTATTCGTTCATTTTAGTGAGATTAAAGGCGACGGTTTTAAGACGTTAACGGAAGGGCAAGCGGTTGAATTAGAAATAGAAGAAAACGCAAAAGGGCTTAAAGCAAAAAACGTATTTCCAAAATAATTAAACATACCCAAAAAGCTTTTATAAATATAGTAGTGCGCACTCGTATCTTTATGGGTGGCGGATAGTGTATCCTTTCATAGCTCCTGCACGATAATCTGTTATAGTCTGTTTTTGATCAAAAGACGGGCAGACGTTTCTTTGTAAGACCATCCATTCTTCTTTACCAAGCCTCATCGTTACCATTATGAATTTCCAGTACACCACTTACAAAATGACACGAGGACAGAAAATAGTGGATTCTGGCCTCTAAAACAGAAGGATTTTACCCCGTTTAATTGCGTTAATTAACAGGGGTGAAATTTTTTCTACCTCTATACAACTTAATGATTTACATTAATTCATTTACGGACTATAATAAACAAAATATTTGTGGCTAAATTAGCAATTTTTCTCGTTTGCTTTTACCGTTTATGCGTTATTAACAATAAGGGGTAAAAACGCAAGGGGTGTGTTCTATCCTTTTATCTATTAATATGACACACACAAGAAATACATACACACAGACTAGATGCTTTCATGCTATTTCTTTCCTCATCTTTTTACTTATAGGGCTCTCATTTTTTTCCTTGCCTGCTTATGCCGGGCGATCGAAACTTGGGAAAACCCAGCCAGAACAACACCAGATCTTTGGCGACCTTTCTGTCGGTAATGTTCTTACCGTATCGCAAGTAAACAAAGTTATAGTCATTGATAGCATAAAGTATGCACGTACTAGTGCGGGCATTAATGCAGCAATTGGGGATCTTCCCGCTACCGGGGGTGTAGTTTTTCTTCCTGAGGCAACCTATACCATAACAGCACCTATTATGCTCAATGCGACGTACGTCGTGCTTCGCGGTACTGGTGCAAGCACCATTCTTTCAGTATCAGGGGGGGGGATTAATGCACTGGAACTTACCGCAGACAGTACTGGCGTTATGAATTTATCAATTACCGGTGCTACCGTCAGCGGTATTGATGTAAATGCTGCGAACAACTGTCTCATCCAAAGTGTCGGGATTGATGCAAGCACTGGTGATGGTATTAGTATTGCAAACTCATCGGGTGGTACTATTTCATTATGTTCTATTACCAATAATGGTGCGTATGGAATTGATCTTGCCGCCTCAGTAGCTAGCTACCTTATTGCCGCAAATATAATTGACAATAATACGAGTGGTGACATACGGGATCAGGGAACGACCAATACCGTTGTGCTCCATAAGACAGGTGGAGTGCGTATCGGAACCGGTGTGAATGTAAGCAATGATTTCACCGGCAGTGGCGATCTTTTTGTCACCAATGATATGGAAATAAGCGGCAATCTATCGGTCGGAAGCGATACGACAATCGGCGGGGTGATCTTCTCGAAAACAGCGTTACAGGCAAGCGGCGACTTGACCATTGAGGGACGTCTGTATGTTGACGAAATCGAAGATGAAGCGGATTCCCAAATTGTCATCAAGAGCCCGGTAATAATGGAGTCTGAGTTGACCGTGAGCGGTAATGTTACCCTTTCGAGTGAACTCAGCGTAGGGGATTTATTGATAAGAGCTGACACGGGGAACGTTGGCATTAATACAAAAAACCCGACGCAAAAACTTGAAGTGGACGGGAATGCGTATATAACGGGTAACACCTATGTTGGCGATACCGATTCCTATTTTGATACCAATGGTAATCTGATAGAACCGGATAATGACATCCTTCAATGGGGGGGCGATGAAGCGGCTACGTATGACGGAGTCGATTTCACGCTCTCGGACGGGTTAAGCATTACAGATGAT
>JAHJGZ010000059.1 GCA_018823795.1 Candidatus Omnitrophota bacterium | reverse complement strand
TGCTATCAACAACAACATTTTCATCTGCATCAAGTTTGTTTGTATAATAGTACTGTGTATACGTGAGAGCTTTGTCGGCATTTAAGTTCATGACATAATCGACCTTCTTACCTTCTGCGTCATAGACCGCGATACTCATATCATCTTTTAAAATTTCAGCAGCATTGGCAGTAGTAATGGTGGTAGGATCAAGATTATCGAGGTCATGTACATCAGTTTGAGTATTAGAGGTGGCAGTGAAATGAAGTTTTCCATCGGAGTAATAATAGTAGGTATATACTAGCTTATTCCCATCATCAAGGGAAAGTGTATAATCAACATTTTTGCCATCATCAGTATAGACAGCAATACTCATATTGTCTTTTAAAGTATCAGCTGCATTGTCATTAGTTATTTGTGCCGGATCAAGGTTATCAAGGCTATTTACATCGTCTTGCGTAATTGAAGTAGCAGTAAAGTGAAGTTTTCCATCGGAGTAATAATAGTAGGTATATACCAGATCAGTTTTATCGTCAAGAGAAAGAGCATAATCAACCTTTTTTCCATCCTCTTTATAAACGGCGATACTCATGTCTTCTCTTAAATCTGCAGCAGTTACTGTAGTGAGAACAAAATTCGTGAGGCTATTTACATCGCCTTGTGTAGTAGAGGTAGCGGTAAAGTAAAGGATGCTCTCCTTATAATAATAGTAGGTATATACCACTGCATTTTCATCATTAAGAGACCATACACAATTTACTTCTTTGCCACTTTCATCATATACCGTAATGCTCATATCGTCATACTGAGCTAATACGGAAGCTAAAGCGTCTCCGTCACTATTTAAGTTTTCAATAGCAAGTTCACGAAGAGCAGCAATATCATTCTCATCGGTTAACTGGGTTGTCGTTGATACGGTATACGCTAAATCCTCATCATCATACGTATAATACGTATAAACAAATTTGTTCTCATCATTCAATGACAGTACAACATCAACCTGTTTACCTTCTTCATCATAGATGCTAATACTCATTTCATCATTCAAGATATCAGGAGCATTTAAAGGGTTAATAGTAGTCGGATCGAGATTATGCAATACGTTGACATCGGTTTCGATAGTAGAGGTTGCAGTAAAATTGATTTTATCGGTTTGTTCTCGATAGTAATAATACATAAAGGTGGGCATCTGAGAATCTTCATCATATGTTATTGAATAAGTAATACGCTCTTTTTTCTCACCTAATTTAGTCTCATAGGTCTCATAATAGATTTGGCTAATAAGTTTGTCCATTTTCGTTTCGGTTTCTTTATCATATTTATACATATTAATATGATCGAGAGTGTCATCCCCATCACTTTCATACACATAGTCAGAATAGCTCCATGTTCCGTCATCTTCATTAAACGTTATACTTGAAGAAATGCGACGTTTACTTCTATTGAGTGCCGTATCAAAATAAACCATATAAAAAGTACTACTGATCAAATTACCAAAAAGATCAGTATCATAGACATCAACTTGATCTGGTTGATCCGTCCGATTGTCATCGTTATAAATATAATTTGAATACCGTAGTTCACCGTCATCGTTACTAATACTATGATGGATCCGCTGTTTCTTTTTCCCATATTTGTTAAGATAGCTTTCATAATACATTTCGCTGACAAAATCACCTTGAGCACCAGTCACGTAATCGTATTTCCAACTAACTGTTTTTGTTATATCTTGTGTTCCTGTTTCATACTCATAAAAAGTTTGCGTCCAATAGTCCTCTGCCGCTTCATAATTTAAAGAAAATCGAATACGTGAACGCGGGGCTTCATAAATAGCAAAGTCCCAATCATTCTTTACTTGATAGGTGAATTGTTCATAGTGGTCTTCCTTATTTAAATCACCCTTCTCATCCAGGGGACGATCATAGACATACCGATTCGTTTGGGTTATTAAGTCACTCGTCTCTGATTCGTACTCATATTCTGTTATGTTCCACACATCATTTTCTTCATCATAGGAAATAATTTTTGAAACGCGCGTTGCCTCTTCCTCGTCCTCATTCGTATACGGGGCATAAAATGTTTCAGCAATTAATTCACCCACCTCACTGGTCTCAGCATTATAGATATATTGCTCTGTTTGTTGTAATACCGCTGAGTTTGATGGATACTGATAATCGGTATAGGTCCATCGTTCCTTTTCTTCATCAAAGGAAATCGAATACTGTACCCGCTGCTCCTCTTCTTCTTTTTCATTGGTATACGTTTCATAGTACAGTGTTGTATAGTCTCCCTGTCGAACATAATGAATGGTGTCTGAATCTTCACTCGTATAATAATAGGTGCTGATTTCCCCTTCTACATCAACAACTCTCTGCACCCGAAACTTTTTATTGCCATCGCTATCAGCATATTCTTCATAGTACATTCGGCTTAACGATTTTGTTTCAGAATAGTAATACGATAATTCATAGGTAACACTCTGATTTTCAATTATTTTAATAAGACGGCCATTTGCATCGAAAAAACGTGCCCCCATCATATCTTTATCACGATTAAAGTGAATATAGTCACCTGCGCTTAAACTCGCAACGATACTGGTTACTTTTCCTTCTGAATCATAATAAATAATCTGTTCTATGAGACTCGAGCGAGGATTAATAAACACATATTCTTTAATCTCTTTGATTTCCCCATTACTATCATACGTAACTTCAGCTTTCACCCGTCTCCCAACATAAATTTTTAAAACATTCGGATTCGTTCGATCTCTAACACTCACCCCGCTTGGCAATATTGTATTACCGTCACTTGTCTGGCCTAAATCACTTGGCATGTCTATTTGAGAATACTGTTTCACCTCACCGGTAAAAAGATCATAGTTACGAAACTCTCCGTCTTTCGTTGTAATATTTAACGTGGCATCAGTGCCGATAGTAAACGATTCTATTTCATCGCGATTAAGCTCCTGCATATTCACCGTCGTGCCGCTACTATTTAAAACGGTAATATATTTACCGCCTAATTCGGTTCTTTCTTCATTGACCTGTTCATTCGTTACAATCACGGTATAAATAATGCCGTTCTCTTCCACATAGAGATAATCAAAAACAATTGTTGTTTTCTCTTCAGCTGCATCATCTTCTTCGATCGTGAGAATGCGTCCTTTATCATCATAGATGTACGAGTAGGTATACCCATTCCGCTCTTGAGTTTTTCCATACGTTTGCACGGTTGTCTCATTTGATTGCTGATCTGTCGTTGTTATACTATAGGTGTTGCTTTCGTAGGTATACGTATGCGTTTTTATAAGAGTATCACCATCATATAACTGCGCCTGCTCTATGCGGCCAAATGCATCCTGCGTACACTTGTGCAAAATACCGTCTTCATCAGTAAACGTAAGTTCCACAGAAGTAATATGCCATGCACCGTCATATTCATAGGTATAGGTAGTACCATACTGATCGACTGCATATACCGAGGTAATGTTTCCTTCCTCATCATACTCATACGTATAAATATTCTTATCATAATCAATCGCTTGTACAGACACGACCCGCTCCTCTTCATCATACGCATAGGTATAGGTAATGCCGCTGGTATCTTTCGCCTGCATGGACGTAATACGTTCGTTTTCATCATACTCATAGGCATACGTATTCCCTTCAGCGTCTTCAGTCTCAGCCGATGAAATACGTCCTTCTTCGTTATACGCATAGGTATAGGTATTTCCTGCGTCATCTTCACCTTCTCCTGACGCTAGATTACCCGCTTCATCATATGCATAGGTATAACTATAACGATCTCCATCCTTTTCTGTTTCTCCGGAGGCAACACGTCCTTGTTCATCATATGCATAGGTATATGTACCGGTTGTATTACTCGTGTGGTCGGTGGTCTGGACCGAGGTAATACGTCCATCGGCATCGTACGTATACGTACGGCTCTCAACAAGTGTTCCCCCATTAGCGGGATCGCCATCATACAATTCCTCACGTCCAACTCTTCCGTCGTCATCTTTTGAGATCGTATGAAAGATGCCTTCATCATCCTCAAAGGTCTCTTCCTCGACCGGTTCTTCAGATGGCGTAAAGGTTGTCGTTGAACTCCATAGCTCATCCAAGCTTTCACTGGGAAGATGCGGCCTTGTAGGAGTTTCTCCATCTTCGATGGGTTTTTCAGGCGGAGTCGGGGGTTGTGACTGGGTTTGCTGGGATTGAGCATAGGCAGTATTGCGTAACGCGGTCCATCGAGAATCAATTTGTGTTGATAAAAAGAAAAGCAAAGTGACGAGAGCTATTGTTTTAAATATCTTTCGTCCCATGCTATTGCCCCGCCACGTCGTCGTATCGGCGACCTTGTCGGGAATTGCCTGGTTGACTCGTTTTTGGTTCATATGACCACCTCTTTTTATGTAAGTTAATCGATTAACGGTAATAATCTAATTTGCCTTAACACTCTATTTTTAAATAATTTAGTTATAATCATAAAAAAAAACCGAGTTATCGAACATTGACGCATTTTTGTGTCAATCTTCGGCAACCCGGCTATCTCATTACCATGCAACCTAAGCTTACCGTAAAGCTTTTCGTGTGACCCGTTTTCGGTACGCTCGGCTGTCTCCTTTACGAGACCCGCAGCTTTGCCATCTCGTGATACATTATCACGAGAGTCTTGGATATATGTATTCTTTATCCATAAATACATTACTATCCAAGCGCCCCAGTCTCACGACTGGTTTGCCTTTTTCGGATTTCAAAGTATAAACTTTATAAATGCTTTATATAAATATAGACTATTGATTTTAAATAACTAAAATAAGTATACAGTACGAATGTACTAATGTCAATATCGGATGAAAAATATTCCCTTTTTTCTTAAAACAGATGATTGTTTTTGTAAGCTACCGTCTTTAAACACTTTATGATTTATTCTCTCTCTTTTTTTAAAAAAGACTCACTTTTTTTGCAAAGATTATAAGAAAAAGGCTATGTCACTCATTCTGTGACATAGCCATATTGTCTTTTTTACGCAATCGAACAGGTTCTACTCTAATTTCTTACAACTCAAAACTAATGAAGCGTATTTAACAGGATCTTTCTATGATGCTTTTCTAAATACTTTTTACATGAGTGGATCAATAAGACCAGCCTCTTCAAAACCTTTTTCGCGTAAAAGACATGCGTCGCATGCCGCACACGGTTTTTCAGCACCTTGATAACACGACCAGGTCTGTTCAAACGGTACATGCAATTCTTTTCCAAGAAGGATAATTTCTTTCTTGTTCATGTTAAGAAGCGGCGTTTCAATATGAATCGCTGCCCCTTCAACCCCTTTCTTAGTACCTAATGTGAAACTTTTTTGCAGTGCTTGAAAAAAATCTCCTCGACAATCTGGATACCCACTGTAATCGAGTTGATTTGCTCCAATAAAGATTACCTGGGCATCAGCAACTT
Organism: Candidatus Omnitrophota bacterium; assembly: GCA_018823795.1. Taxonomy (GTDB): domain Bacteria; phylum Omnitrophota; class Omnitrophia; order JAHJGZ01; family JAHJGZ01; genus JAHJGZ01. Next base: position 11,850 of record JAHJGZ010000059.1, on the reverse strand, counting down.
CCGCCCATGAAAGAGCAAACGAAAGAAAAATGGTATTACGGCCAGGCACATAGGTGGCAGGAATTTCATGATTCGCAATCGCTTTTCTATTTTTTGGTATTGGAATAGTCGTATCAAGAAGAGCACTTCCTTTCCAGGGAAGTGCTATGGGAATAATGCAGTGGTCAAGTCCTAAAAGTTTTGTTGTTGTTTGCGCTTTTTTGATTTCAATTTTATGCAATTGATTATAATCAACCGTTAATGCCTTTGGCTCATATCCTTTACTTCGTGCATAGTAGAGGGTAACGGTAGAGTCAAGCCCACCCGACAATAAAACAACTGCAGTTTTATTCATAGTAACTCGCACGAGATGAATCATTCTCCCAGATATTGACCCGGCGCAATCGCACTTTTTGTGTAATCTCAGGGGCTTTACTTAATTGCATAAAAATATAATAAGCAATATTTTCTGAAGACGGATTAAACTTTTTAAAATAATCAAGATCATTGAGCTCGACATGGTCAAGTTCTTCAACGATTACTTTTACCTTTTCCTTCAGCCATTTAAAGTCAACGACAAGACCAATATTATCCAAGGTGTCTGCCTCACAGATTATTTCTACTTTCCAGTTGTGACCATGTCGCCGCTCACACTTGCCACCATAATCTCGTAAATGGTGAGATGCTGAGAATTCACTCAAAACTTTTACTTCATACATATAACACCGCCCTTACTATTAAATCCGTACGACACTTACGTGTTCGAGTTTGTGTTTTAAAAAACGTTCGCCGATGGTAATAAAATGAGGTGATAGATCACTGACAAATATTTTCAATGTTCCTTTCCGTTTTGTTGCATTGAGCAAATCACAAGATGTGAGTTTCCTCATCAGATCATACGCAGCCCGGGGGCCAGAATCAACAATATTCACGTGCTTTCCCGCTTGCTTAATAATAGCCCGCTTAAGGAGTGGATAATGGGTACATCCTAATAAAAGTGTATCAATACGCTCTTTCAGCAATGGCCATAAATACTTTTTAATAATAGAATCGGTTATTTCGTTATGAATCCATCCTTCTTCAACTAATGGAACCAACAAAGGACATTTTTGTGTATACACTTTAATACGACTGTCTATCTTCCGTATTTCACGTTGATATGCATGACTTTCAATCGTCGCGCTCGTCCCAATAATTCCTATCTTCTTATTACGGGTAACTTCGCACGCCGCCTGTGATGCTGGTCGGATAACGTCAATAATAGGAATAGTAAGTCTTTTCTTTAAAACATACAACGCATTCGCCGATGAGGAATTACAGGCAATCACCAGTGCCTTTATCTTTTTTTTTAAGAGAAATCGGGCATTATTGAGGGAACATTCTATAATTTGTCGCTTCGATTTAATACCATACGGAAGACGCGCATTATCGCCAAAATAGACTATATCTTCATTCGGTAATATTTTTTTTATTTCCCGGACAACGGTTAACCCGCCGAGACCAGAATCAAAAATGCCGATAGGATGATTATTTTTCTTTATCATTTGAGTGCTAGTAAATAATGAACAAGTAAACGAACACCAAAACCAGATGCCCCTTTGGGAATAAAGGGCTTACCCTCTTCTTCCCACGAAACGGATGCAATATCAATATGAGCCCATGCTGTTTTTGGAATAAAATTTGAGAGGAATTTTGCCCCGCATATAGTCCCCGCCCCTTTAAAACCAACATTTTTCATGTCAGCAGCATCACTTTTTAAATCATCTTGATACTCCTCCCACAGCGGCAGGGGCCATAATCGTTCTCCAACCTCTTCTCCAATTTGCTGTAGGGACATCATCAAGCGTTCATTATTACCTAAAAGAGCAGCTGCTTTATCTCCGAAGCAAACCTTTACTGCACCGGTTAAGGTCGCCATATCAACAACAACGTCTGGCTTATACCGGGCGGAAAAATTCAGCGCATCAGCAAGGATTATTCTTCCCTCAGCATCAGTATTCAATACTTCAACCGTACTACCTGAGGCCATCGTAATAATATCACCAGGGCGGTACGCTGTCCCATCAGGGACGTTTTCGCACAAAGGAATAAGGCCGATAACTTCATGTGGAATCTTTAACTGCGCCGCGGCCAATACCGTGTACGCACATACCGCACCGCCGGCCATGTCATATTTCATGCACATGAGGTCAGAACCTGATTTTAATGAAATACCGCCACTATCAAAACATATCCCTTTACCCACAAGACAAATTGTTTTCTTCTTTTTCTGGGTAGGCTTATAGTGGAGAATTAAAAACACCGGCTTATTGTTACTCCCTTGAGCAACCGCAAGGAGGCCTCCCATCTTTTCTTTTATGATTGCTGGCAAATCTAATTGTTTACATGGTACCCGCACCCGGCGAGCATCTCGCAGAACACGACGAGCAAAATCCTGTGGCGTCATTTTATTTGGCGGTTCATTAATTAAATCACGCGCATTATTCACTGCATCGGCAATAATGGTTGCCCTATTAATAGCAAGCTGTATTATCTTGATCGATTGTGCGCGGGGACTTACAATGACAACCTTTTTTATTCGCACCGTATCATTTTTTTTCTTTGTTTTATATTTATCAAACAAATAACTTGCCAGACGCGCCTTGGTAGCAATAATAGAAGCACAATCGTGAATAGAAACATGTGTGCCCAGTGATTCCCCGACAAAAAAGGAAACGGTCGAAAGTTTCAATCCTAATATATATTTGTACACATCGCCAACAAGGCTTCGAAATAATGATAATGAAAACTCCCTTTTGTTTCCTAAACCGACAAAAAGAACCTTCTTTGCCAACGAAGAATCTGCCACACACATAAGACGCTTCTCACCGCGTTTCCCAGTGAAAAGCTCATTACTGCAAAGTTCCGTTGCCTTCCCTTGTAAAGCTTTCGGTAAACTTTTCTCGGGGGATACCCCCTCCCATACAAAAACCACAAGTGTATCGTTCTTACTTGAAGCAATGGTAGTAGTCGTAACTGAAATCATAGGTATCCTTTCTTACAACGCTTTCTTTTCACTAAACGGAGAAATTTCCCGTAATGTTTTAATAATCTCCGGTACCTTCTTGATAATGAAATCGATTTCCTTGTTCGTATTAAACCGACTTAAACTAAACCGCACCGAACCATGCGCGGCGGTATAGGGAACCCCCATTGCACGTAAAACATGTGATGGTTCAAGGGAACCCGACGTACATGCAGAACCGCTCGATGCACAGATACCATATTTATCTAACATTAAAAGGATGGCTTCCCCCTCCACATACTCAAAACTAATATTGGTGGTATTAGGTAATCTATTTTCTTTATCACCATTAAGGAGGGTATGGTCAACACAAGAAAGGATCTCCTCCTCTAACCGGTTTCGTAAGATGCGCACCTGTGTGTTTTCTTTTTTCATACCTGCGGCGGCCAATTCACATGCTTTTCCTAATCCCACAATTGATGCAACATTTTCAGTACCACCACGTCTTCCGTGTTCCTGGTGCCCGCCAATAAGGAATGGCCGAAACGGCATCCCTTTTCGGATATATAAGGCTCCGACACCTTTTGGTGCATGAAATTTATGGCCAGACAGGGAAAGAAAATCGATCGTGCTTTTCTCGAGATTGAGCGGAATTTTTCCCACTGCTTGCACTGCATCACAATGAAAAAATGCCCCCTTCTTTTTTACCAATGCACCTATTTCCTCAATCGGAAAAATGACGCCTGTTTCATTATTTGCATACATAACCGAAACAAGGGCAGTTTCTTCACTCAACGCTTCGTGCAACTCATCGATATTGAGCCTTCCCTTGCGATCGACCGATAGCCGACTTACCTGATAGCCCTGTTCTTCATAATAATCAAAAACATTTTTTACTGCAGGATGTTCGACACGCGTCGTAATAAGATGTCGTCTTTCTTTCAATGAGGCAACGGCAGCATGAATAGCAGCATTATTACTTTCTGTCCCACAACTAGTCAGCACTATTTCAGACGGATCAGCAGCGCCTAACAATGTAGCAATACACCCCCGTGCCTTCTCTATGTGCTGTGCCACAGCTCCGCCAAAGGTGTGCATACTCGAGGGGTTACCATACGATTCTTTGAGAAATGGTAACATTTCCTCTAAAACGAGTGGATCAACACAGGTCGTTGCATTATTATCGACATACACAGTATTCATTATGTATCCTTTTCTATCACTTCTATTTCTTCGCTGACTCGTTCACGTAATTTTTTCTCAACATAATGTTTCAGCGTTCCTGCTGAGGCAGGACATGACGCACAGGCCCCTTTCATCGTAACATATACTTTATTCCCGTCAATATCAATGAGATCAATATCCCCACCATCATGATGTAAATAGGGTTTGATTTCCTTCTGTATCGTTGCCTGAATTAACTGCATCTTTTCAATATTCGTTAATACTTTCTTTTTTTCCTTTAGTGCTTTCTGCTCCTCCCGTTTCTCATCTTTCACCTGATACACTTCCTGTATGATTTTTCCTATGGCCTCATGACAACTGCCACATGCTCCTCCTGCCTTACAATAATGGGTCACATCATCAACGGTTTTTAAGTTGTTCTCCATAACAACGCGCCGTATCTTTTTATCCGTCACACTAAAACAGCGGCACACAATGTTGCCGTCAAGCACTTCTTCCTTCTCAGGAGCAATACCCCGATACCCCTTAATGGCCTTCTCAAGTGCCTCCTGCCCCATTACGGAACAGTGCATTTTCTCCTCCGGAAGTCCGCCTAACACATTTGCAATATCTTTATTTGATATTTTAAGAGCTTCGTCAAGGGTCAGCCCTTTTACCATATCGGTTAATACCGATGAAGAGGCAATTGCACTCGCACAGCCAAATGTCTTAAATTTTGCCTCAATTATTCTATCTTCTTTTTTATCTATTTTTAGTGTTAAATAAAGGGCATCACCACACGCAATATTTCCAATCTCACCCACCGCATCGGGATTTTCAACTTCTCCGACATTGTGTGGATTTAAAAAATATTCTTTTACTTTCTGCGTATAATTCCACATAAGAACCTTTCATAGAATTTATTGGTAAACACGACTAATTTAGTCCGATTTATTATTTATGCTATCTTACTCATATTTTACAATTTGTCAAGTTAGCATTTTAGTAAACGAATTCTCCTGATAGCAGAACAACGAAACCAGGATATCTATTGCCCACTGTCTGCGGTAGGAGCTGGAAATGTACGAAGGATATACATAATAACTAATCCCATAAGTCCTAAAAAAAGCCATCCTAAGATACCGGTATACACGTTTTTATCACCGTATATAATCATAGGCATCTGGTCATTTATGTTAAGAAAAAAACCATCAGCCTTCAGAAAAAAAACAGCGCCTGCATGAATACCGATAGAATGGTAAAGAGATCGGCTTCTCCAATAGGCATAACTTAACACAAATCCAAAAATAAAAAGACCGATGAAGCCGGGAAGAATCGAAACCGGAGAAAAAAATGGCTGTACCAGTGCGCCGATTACCCGAAAGCTATCAATGATCGTTGGCGAGGCTCCGATAACGACATCGTGTGCTTTAAAGAAGTGAACAAGTGCATAAAATATATTCGTAACAATAAAAGCTGCGGGTAAGGATGCTAATTTCATTTTATTAAAAATCATACCTCTGAAAAAGAATTCCTCAATAAATCCAATAATGAATGCCGCCCCTACATAGGTAAGAAGTTTAATAAAAAACGTATCGTGAATGTTAAGATGTACGATGCGTGCTCCCATAAATACTTCGATTACCATTAAGAGCACCAGTATACTCAATGCACACATAAATCCCTGGATGATACCGACCAGAGACTTTCTCCCCTGCCATTGTAACCCATAGGCAGTAAAGAAAGATTTAAGATTACTCTTATCCATCCGGCAAAAATAAATAACCATAGCAAGTAACACCTGCACCATGACACACCGGGAAAGAATCCTATGAAATTTAAAATCAGTGAATTTGAAGATGAGCGGCGCAAGGATAGAACTAATAAGGAGGATGATAAGAAATATGCCTACTACATGTAACGTTTTTTTCATAGCACTTTTCTAAATGACTGTTCCGGGTGGAATTACCGCGTTCTTTTCAATAATAACGATACCGTTCTTAATGCAATAGAACTCGCCTTCGTAATCGTCTATCTTCTTTTTATTAATAATTTTTACATTGTTACCGATAGAAACATTTTTATCAAGAATCGCTCTTTTGATAATACAATTTTTACCAATACCCAGCCGCACATTTTGGGGTAACTTTTTCACTTTAGCTTCATCCTCTGTTTCATAATAATCAGATCCCATGATAATTGACTCACTTATTTCGGTCTCCTTCTGTATAAAACTCCGCAGACCAATAATGGAACGAGTCAGCGTCGCCCCTTCTATAATAGCCCCTTCTGAAATAAGTGTTTTATCAACGTGTGTGTCCTGCATCTTTGCAGGAGAAAGATACCGCGGATGGGTAAAATAAGGCCATTCTTTATCATACAGATTGAGCACGGGCACTGTTTCTGCAAGATCAAGATTTGCTTCATAAAATGATTCGATGGTTCCGATATCGCTCCAATACCCTTCAAAAATATATGCATCCGTTTTGTATCGATTAAATGCATTCGGAATAATGCCGCGCCCAAAATCAATACTGGCGTCTTCAGTAAGGACCTTCCGTAAAATTTTCGTATTAAAACAATAAATCCCCATCGACCCTAAATAGTGTTTCTTTCCATCCCGCATAATATGCATACCCGCGACATCTTTAACCGACTGCGGTTTTTCAACAAATCGAGTGAGTCTTTTATTCCCATCAGTCCCCATAATACCGAGCCCGGATATTTTATCCTCCGTTACCGGACAACAGGAAACGGTAATATCACTGCCTTGTTCTATATGGAAATTCATTAATTCTTTTAAATCCATCTTATACAATTGGTCACCGGAAAGAATGATAATGTAGTCAATCTTCGGATCATTAAAGTGTCTGAGGCACCGCCGTACTGCATCAGCAGTTCCTTGAAACCAATCGGTAGTATTCATGGTCTGCTCGGCTGCCATCATTTCTACAAACCCACGAGCAAATCCATCAAGCTTATAGGCACGACTAATATGTTTATTGAGTGATTCGGAATTAAACTGCGTCAAAATGTAGATTTCGCGCATATTAGAATTAAGACAATTACTAATGGGAACATCAATAAGTCTAAATTTCCCTGCAAGGGGCACTGCTGGCTTTGATCGGTATTTTGTTAACGGATACAGCCGTGATCCCTGTCCGCCACCTAAAATAACACATAAAACATTTTTCATGATAAATCACTTTACCTTTATTTATGGAGCAATTGAGTTTTCACTCGTCCTTTTTTATCAAATAGTACTCCCTCATTTTCCAAAAGGACCCGTTTAAGTTGAGTCCCACGTTGGAAACCTCCAATGGTTCCATTTGAACAAACCACCCGATGACAGGGAATAAAAAGAGGAAAATGATTTTTTGCCAAGACATTACCCACTGCACGCACCGCTCGTGGAACTCCGACACCGTACGCAATACCCGCATAGGTTGCTACCTTCCCCCGTCTAATACGTTGTGTCCTTTTTAAAACACGCCTCTCAAACGGAGTAAAACCGCTCAAGTCAAAAAACCGTGAAGCAAAAGTGATTTGTTTGCCTTGTATAAGGTCTTGTACTTTTTTATGGAGAATAGCCGCTCCTTTTCCTCTTCTACAAAGAGCGGTAGGAAATTTTTGCTTAACAATGCGTGCTACTGATCTATTTTTTGAGGGTAGAAAAATTCGTTGAACAAGCTGTTTCCCTCTTTTTTCTTTACTCCACACAATGCCAACTTCACCATACATCGTCGGAATGATATCATACACAATTTGCACTGTTGACACGTTTCTTTACTACCCAACTAATTTATACTGCCACTTATTCATTGTAGCTGAGTTCGGAAAGTTGCTTATAAAAGTGGAATCGATCTGTTACGTTCTTCTGCGCCTGTTTCATTAACTTTTCAGCCCGTTCAGGATCCCGCTGTTTGAGTACTCGATACCGATTTTCATTGTAAGCGTAATCTGCAAGAGCAATCTTAGGATCCTTGGAATCAAGAAGAAGCGGATTTTTTCCTTCATGTGCCAGTTGAGGATTATAGCGAAGCAGTACCCAGTGTCCACTCTCAACCGCCATTTTCTGTTCGGCAAGTCCACACTGCATATTAATACCATGGGCAATACAATGTGTGTATGCAATAACAATAGAAGGTCCGTCATAACTTTCAGCTTCAACCATTGCTTTAATAACTTGCATAGGATCACTCCCTATTGCTACACGCGCAACATACACATACCCATAACTTATTGCCATCAATGCAAGGTCCTTTTTACCGACAGGCTTACCACTTTCTGCAAACCGGGCAACGGCACCCATCGGTGTTGCTTTTGACGACTGTCCACCGGTATTTGAATATACTTCGGTATCAAGTACCAAAATATTCACATTTTTTCCTGATGCTAACACGTGATCAAGCCCGCCATACCCAATATCATATGCCCAACCATCACCGCCAACCCCCCAGACCGATTTTTTTACCAAATAATCAGCAACACTTAAGAACTCCTTTGAAAAATCGCTTCCACACGACGTTAATCCTTGCTTTAGTTTCGCAACACGAGCTCTTTGTGCCTCGATCTCTTCATATGACGATTGAGGCGCTTCCTTAATTTCACGAAGCAGCCCCTTCTTCCCTTCATCCAATTTTTCACTTGCCAGTGCCTTATCAAGAAGCTCCCCCGCATATTCGGCAAACTTATCAACACTCACCCGCATACCATATGCAATTTCAGCACAATCTTCAAAAAGTGAATTATTCCATGCGGGGCCTCTTCCATCAGCACGTTTTGCATAGGGTGTTGTCGGCAGGTTACCACCATAAATAGATGAACACCCGGTTGCATTGGCAATAAGAAGACGATCACCAAAAAGTTGCGTCATTAATTTCACATACGCGGTTTCTCCGCATCCTGCACACGCACCAGAATATTCAAAAAGCGGTTTTATAAATTGACTCCCTTTCATGGTGTTCCGAGCAAAAAGCTTCTCATCCACCTCAGGAAGATTCAGAAAGAATGCATAATTCTCTACTTCCCGTACACGAACAGGAGGTTGCGGAATCATTTTAATAGCTTCTTTCAGCTTCATCGGACAATTTTCTACGCAGGTTCCACAACCGGTACAATCTTCAGGCGCAACTTGCAAGGTATACTTCATTCCTTCTGCACCCTTCATCCCTTTGGGATCAGTCGATTTAAAACCTTTCGGTGCTGTATCAAGACATTTCGCGTCATAGACCTTCGGACGTATCGCGGCATGTGGACACACCATCGAACATTTTCCACATTGTATACAGGTCTCAATGTTCCACTCAGGAATGTTAATTGCAATATTGCGTTTCTCGTATTGCGTCGTTGCGGTCGGCCACGTTCCATCGGCAGGCATCTGCGATACTTTGATCTTTTCTCCTTCGTGTTTCATCATAAGGGATGTCACCTTCTTCACAAACTCCGGCGCATCATCTGAAACGGTTGTAATCTCCGCTATTTCGTTGGTGACTTTCTTGGGCACGTGGACTTCCTGAATATTTTCAAGTCCCTTGTCGATGGCCTTGATATTCATGGTAACTATCTTTTCCCCCTTTGATCCGTACGTCTTTTTGATCGCTTTCTTAATAGCGTCAACTGCTATCGCCTCATCTATAACCTGGGAAATTTTAAAAAAGGCGGTTTGCATAATGACATTAATGCGGGGGCCTAATCCAATGTTCTCTGCAATAGTAACCGCATCAATAACAAAAAATTTCAACTTTTTATCAATAATCTGTTTTTGCACACGCCCGGGGAGTGCATTCCATATTGAATCCTTGTCATATGAGGCAGTAAGAAGAAAGATACCTCCTTCTTTTACATTTTTGAGCATATCGTATTTTTCAAGAAATGAAAAATTGTGACAGGCAAGAAAATCTGCATTACTAATAAGGTAGGGACTTTGAATCTGCTTTTTTCCAAATCGAAGATGCGAAACGGTAATTGCACCGGCCTTTTTCGAATCATACACGAAATAGCCTTGTGCATAGTTGTCAGTATTATCAGCTATGATTTTAATCGAATTCTTGTTTGCACCGACCGTACCGTCTGCGCCAAGGCCGTAAAACATTGCCCGGTAGGATCCTTCGTTTTCTGAACTAAATGACGGGTCAAATGCCAAGCTTGAGCCGGTAACATCATCATCAATACCGACCGTAAAATGATTTTTCGGTGCTTTTTGAGAAAGATTATCAAAAATTCCTTTAACCATTGCTGGCGTAAATTCTGCAGAACCAAGTCCATATCTGCCGCCAATAATAACCGGATAGTCTTTAAAATCAACCATCTTTTGCTGCATTGCTTCACCAATTGCAGTTCGTATGTCTTCATACAATGGTTCACCTAATGCACCCGGTTCTTTGGTCCTATCAAGAACAGCAATTTTCTTTACCGTAGAAGGAATCACACTGACAAATGCGTTCATATCAAACGGACGAAAGAGGCGCACTTTTACGACGCCAACTTTTTCCCCTTTTGTATTGAGGAAGTTGACCGCCTCATGCGTCGCTTCAGCACCTGATCCCATAATGATAATAATCCGTTCTGCATCAGATGCGCCGGCATAATCAAAGAGTTTATACTGTCGGCCAACAATTGAAGCAAAGGTGTTCATCGATTTTTGTACGATCCCCGGACAAGCATCATAAAATTTGTTAACACTTTCACGTCCTTGGAAATACACATCAGGATTCTGAGAGGTACCGCGAAGTTGTGGACGGTCCGGCGTAAGCCCCCGGCTGCGATGTGCTTTTACTAACTCATCATCAATCATCGCGCGCATATCATCAAAGGTAAGTTCCTCGATCTTTTGGATTTCATGAGATACACGAAAACCTTCAAAAAAATGAAGAAAAGGAATACGAGATTCTAACGATGCGGCCTGCGAAATCAATGCAAAATCCATCGCCTCTTGTACACTGCCCGATGCAAGGAGCCCCCATCCTGTTGCCCGAGCTGCCATGACATCAGAATGATCCCCGAAAATTGAAAGGGCCTGGCATGCCAGTGAACGGGCTGCAATGTGAAATACTGCGGGTAAAAGTTCTCCGGCAATTTTATACATATTAGGGAGCATAAGAAGGAGCCCCTGTGATGCCGTAAAAGTAGTTGTCAAAGCTCCTGCAGTTAACGCACCGTGAACAGCACCGGAAGCACCTCCCTCAGATTGAAGTTCAGTTACAACTGGAACCGTTCCCCAAATATTCTTTTCACCCGCTGCTGATTTCGCGTCAGCAATCTCCCCCATGGTTGAAGAAGGGGTAATTGGATAGATTGCAATCACTTCATTTATCGCATGTGCCACATGTGCCACGGCACTATTTCCATCATACGGAACTTTGTTACGCGTCATTATAACCTCCTGTTAGTAACTTCCTTGTTATTCCTCAGTCTAAATAACTTACACTATTATATTAGATTTATTTTGGTAGGATTTCCCCGTTAAGAGCGCTTATTGTAAGATGTTCTACTACATACGTCAAGGGGATTTTAAGTACTGTATGGCGTGTGATGGTACGTTTGATGGCTGAACATATACTTTACCTGCCAACGACAGGTAAAGTATTAATTCGTCCCTTCCTTTAGTAAATTACATAATGGAAAGGGACTCATTAAGCAGCTTGAAGGATTGTTTCGTTATAGGTCTGTACACGTTTGATAAACTGCCGCAGGTGGTCTGC
>JAHJGZ010000058.1 GCA_018823795.1 Candidatus Omnitrophota bacterium | reverse complement strand
CTTCGCGTTATAGGTCAACCTATTTTCTTTTCCATTAATTACTACCTCTATCTTGCCGCCCTTATCCGGCATCATTTCGATGCCCGCGGCCGGGATATGCAAAAATCCGAGCTTGATTTCTACGTCGATTAGTTTTCGGATAAACTTTTTAGCCATTACGCCTCCGCCTTAAACATTACACAAAACATGCCCACAATTTCTTCTACGGTTCCGAAATCAGTAATTACTTGCGCGTGCAAACTTACCACTTTATTATCGGTCTCCGTCAATGAATGAACAAAAAATGGCGAAGGCGCCCCAATACCATCTTCCTCTTTTTGTAAATCATCCGTTAAAGAGAAAACTCTGTCTTGAATAGCCCTGCTTCTTTTTTCTTCAATATCAGCTACTTGCTTTTGTTGACTCGGGGTTAAGCTTTTAGGTGGCACGTAGAGCGGAATCCTATGCGATAACGCATCGCGATAATTTTTTAAATATTCATCATGCCATTTTTTCATTCTATCCGAGTTTAAGTATGCCTTAAAAGCGGCGCTTAATATCTCTTGAGTTGTAATCTTGTATAAACCAACATCCTTTTTATTTATCCCCTTGCGCCTATTCCTTTCATACACAGAAACCCACGCCATGTTGTCCAGCAAACCAAAAATATTCACAAAAAAAGCGTGCAGATTAATATCAACATCTTTCAACTCTTCTCTACTCAACAGAGTTTCTCGTCTTAAAGGAAAGATCGAATAGATATTCTCAACACAACGTTCAATAACATCTAATCTACGCGCAACACCGTGAAACAGATATTCTTTGGCTTTCTCCTCTTTCAAAACATCAGCCACTTTCAATAAATTATCAACAAGTTTTACATATCTGCTTTTCAGGAGTATCAGGTCATCTTCAATCTTTTTTATGTCTTCATCTTTTAGAATCTGCATCACTCTTTATTATCCAATTTTTTAAACTTTCTCCCGCACTTCGGGCAATCGACCTCATCATCGAAAAACAGGCTACACGGCACGTCGGCCCCGCAATGCGGGCATTTTACCATGTCCGCACCCATAGCGAAATCATATCCCAGAAATTCATCAAACAAATCGTCCATTTTTATCAATACTCATAATTATTTTTTTGACTCTGTCCACTCATCGCACAATAGTTCTGTTTGTTTTAAAATCGTCTCCGTTGCTAACGCTTGCTTATCGGGCGGATAACCATATTTTCTGAGTAGTCTTTTGACGATTGTCCTCAACTTAGCCTGCACACTTTCTTTTAAAGTCCAGTCAATTGAAACATTGGCTTTGACCTTATCTACGAGAACAACTGCCAGCTCCTTGAGCGCTTTATCCCCTAAGACTTCCCTGGCGCTGTCGTTATTTGCCAAGGCATCGTAAAACGCGAGTTCATCATCTGATAGCCCCAGGTTTTCGCCGCGCTGATCCGATTCTTTAATGTCCTTTGCGATCCTGATTAACTCTTCTATAACCTGCGCAGTCGTGAGAAGATTATTCTGGTATTTCCTGATAGTCTGCTCAAGCATCTCGGATAATTTGCGGCTCTGAACAAGATTCTTCTTCAGGCGTGATTTCAGCTCATCATTAAGAAGTTTCCTGAGAAGCTCCATGGCTAGGTTTTTCCTCTGCATCCCACGGACCTCTGCCAGAAACTCTTCCGAAAGTATTGAAATATCGGGTTTCTTTATTCCGGCGGCATCAAAGATGTCAATAACGCCTTCAGCCACAACGGCCCGGTCAACAATCTGACGGATAGCGGTTTCGACTTCTTCATCACTCTTGCCTGATCCTGTCGGTTCAAACTTTGTTAACCTGGCTTTGACTGCCTGGAAAAACCCGAGCTCATCCTTTATACGTAAAGCGTCAAGATGCGGGACCGATAGGGCAAACGCCTTGGATAGCAATATAACCTGTCTGGTAAATCTATTTTTCCCATCTTCCAGACTTAAAATATACTCCTGCGCTTCCAGAATAATGGTCATTTTCCCTTTTGTGTCCGCGGCAAAATACCGTTTGTAATCAAACTCGTTGAACAGCTGAGCAACTATCTCATACTTTTCAAGCATAGTCGCGACCGCGTCTGCCTGTTCAAGTGTTGGCGCGCCTTTTCCGCCACTCTCAGTATATATAGCCAGCGCCTTCTTTAGATCCGAAGCAATCCCGATATAATCAACAACCAGGCCGCCGGGTTTATCTTTAAAAACACGGTTCACCCGGGCAATGGCCTGCATAAGGTTATGGCCGCGCATTGGCTTATCCACATACATAGTATGCAGACAGGGGGCGTCGAATCCTGTAAGCCACATATCCCGCACTATAACAAGCTTCAATCCATCATCCGGATCCTTAAATCGATCTCCGATAGCCTTGCGGTCTTCTTTTGAAGTGCTGTGCATCTGCCAGCTCTCCGGATCACTTGAACTCGATGTCATAATAACTTTAACAACGCCTTTCCGCTTATCGTCGCTATGCCAATCGGGTCTTAAAGCAACTATTTCCGCATAAAGCGCAACCGCTATACGTCGACTCATTGCGACAATCATCGCCTTGCCTTCAAAAGCTTCCTGCCGCTTCTCAAAATGATCTATAATATCCCTGGCAATAATTTTTAACCTGTCTCTATGCCCTACTATCGCTTCAAGCTGTGTCCATTTAGCTTTCGCCTTTTCTTTCGCGGTTGACTCTTCGCCTTCGGTAACAGATTCGACCTCGGCATCTAATTTTTCTTTCTCATCCGGTTTCAGGTGGACTTTTGCTAAACGCGACTCATAATAAATTCTTACAGTAGCTCCGTCCGCAACAGCTTGTTCAATATCGTAAACATCGATATAATTTCCGAAAACAGCCAGTGTAGAGGCATCTTCTTTTTCAATCGGTGTACCCGTAAATCCAATAAATGAAGCGTGCGGCAACGCGTCCCGAACATATTTCGCGAAACCGTATGAAGTCAAAGCCTCGCCGTTTTTAACCGTTATCTTCGCCGCAAAACCGTATTGACTGCGATGCGCCTCATCAGCAATAACCACGATATTCTTTCTGTCAGATAAAAGATTAAAAACCGGCTCACCATTATCGGGAAAGAAT
>JAHJGZ010000057.1 GCA_018823795.1 Candidatus Omnitrophota bacterium | reverse complement strand
TAATTTTGTTAAGGCAACAAGAATAATGCCTCCTATTATGAACTTATCGCGTTTTTTCATAACAGCTCCTTTTGTGTAACTACCAATAAACTACCTTATGCCATCCCTATTGTTCGCCTGAGCGTCAAGGTTGGCTGCCCGACCTTGACGCTGGACGAACCACCCAACCCCAAGTAATACATATGGTTGTGAAAATCTATACCCGCAGGGATAAGGGCAATTCGATAAGGTTCGGGCTCCCCTTCCCTGAAAAACCCCAGCGGCCCAAGCGAATATACCAAAATATCATCTACGAAGGCCTCAAGCTCCAGACCTTTATCGAAGACGGCCCCTCAAAGCTGACCTGGGCGCAGACCCGTAAAGAGCTGAACATCTCGGAGTCCAAATTAGCACACCTGCTCAAGATAGTCAATCAATTACCGACCGACTTCGTCGAAAACATGAAGTCCTGCGATGATCCCCAAATGCTCAAAACCTTCACAGGCAGAAGGCTCCTGCAGATCTCCCGCCTTAAAACCGAGAAAGAACGCCGGAACGAGATCGAGCGCCTACTGCCAAAGGCTTAACCTTTAAAGCCTACTACCATAAAAATGCTTAACGCTCTTCTGGCTTCGAATCGGCCGCAAGCTTTAATGCCTTCTTATCCTTATCAAACTCATTTAGTATTGCCTTGGCATCGGAAGAAAAACTTATTCCGTCCTTCAAGAGATTGCTTAACCTATCGACTTGCAACCTTGCACAATTCTTGACCAATTCTGGTTCAAAGCCATGGACTGCAATTTTCAACTGGGGGCAGATCCAAAAATAATTACTTATTTTTTTGCCATTCTCATCATATTGCCTACCGTAAAAAATCGTCTTACGATCCCCATTCTTACTGCGGAACTTCTTTAAGTATTTAGAGGTCTCTTCAGAAAAAGATTTATTCAATAACCCAACTTGGCCCAGCGATTCAACGCTAGAATCTCCAGAAGTCGCAACCCATGGATCATTCAAGCCCTTTCTTGCAGGCATCTCCATCAAAACCAAGGCCTTAGATT
Source organism: Candidatus Omnitrophota bacterium (assembly GCA_018823795.1). Classification (GTDB taxonomy): domain Bacteria; phylum Omnitrophota; class Omnitrophia; order JAHJGZ01; family JAHJGZ01; genus JAHJGZ01. Next base: position 14,462 of record JAHJGZ010000057.1, on the reverse strand, counting down.
CTTCATACCTCAATATAAAGATTATCTTTGGCATCGCCTTAATCATGTCCTTGGCGGTAATGACATCTTTAGACTTGGTAATCTCATTCCAGTGTGACATGAATTCTGTCGGCAATTCATTTTGTCCTTGTAAATTCATTAAGAAACAACCTAACGACACTTTGGGCAAATACCTGTCTTTTTCTGGATGCTTGTTTAGCCCAAAGAATACAGTATAATTGAAGGGATTAGCGACATCGCCTTTGATAATATGGATCTTATGTTTTTTCAACAATTCGATACTGCACAACAGGCCATCGCCGTCCCGTTTTTTGTCAATAAACTTCCGGCAAGCGATATTGGTTGTCTTGTCGCCGTCGAATTTCATGCCCTTATTGTCCGTCAAGAAATCTGAGCATTGGTATCTTGCGACCACTACGGAATAAACCGTGCCATCTTTAACCAATTTGTTGCCCATAACTCCTAAGCCAAATTCAATGCGCTCTCCCCATAAGTCGACTATTTTTCCAGCATCTCCCTTTAAGGTTCCGGCAGTTAAATTTTCTTGTGTTCTGTCATGTAGCACAATGGTGCCAGAATTAGAATTCCAAATTGGTACTATAGAGGATAGTTTGATCCTGTCTTTACGCTTTATGGACAATTTCTTTAGCAACTCCTGCTGGCTACCACCATTAATTAGCCTATGGTTTTTCCTGAATCGCTTCCTGGAAGCTAGCCAAGTAAAAGAACCCTTATCTCCAACCAAATAAATGTTTGCCATAGTACTCCCTGATAACTTATGTCATTTGCCCAGTCTCTTGATGGCTTTTAACAGCCTTTCTTTGATATCGCCGGATATGCTCTTAAGCTCTTTCTTTGATAGGCTTTCGAGCCATTCGCAAAATCTCTCTATTTTTGAAGAAGCCCTTTTAGGTATAACGATATCGTCATAAAATGACTTAGCATAATCAAGGGTCTCTTTCTGGCTTTTGATAATTTTCCTTGTAGGCGAATACTGGAGCATGCCCGCAAATTCACGGATACCTGTCGTGGATATGAGTTGTTTATTGAACAAGTAAGTATAAAACAAGTCCTTATCTTCCTTGATGGCTTTCTGGTTTTGCTTATTCTTGATATCTTTGTTGTAGAACTCCTCAAAAAAATGGAACTTCTCCCTCGCAAATACCTCGGCCTCCTTTTTTGCTTCTTCCGATTTTTTCGCGGTAAACTTTATATATTCGTCAATCATCTGCAAGACATCAATAAACCTGTATATGTCAGACTTTTTAACATCTAACAAGAAGGCTACTTCTTTTACTGCTTTCTCTTCTCCCTGTTTCGCCTTATACTCATTGAATAGCTCGGTAATATACTTTGCCCTAACTTCCTGCGGCCATTGTTCTTTATGATCCGGTAGAAAGTTCATCTCAGATATTATCTTATACCTTAAGCTCTTAGACAAATGTGGCTTTAGGCAATAAGCCGTGACTGTCCCAAATTTCTCATCTTTCTCTTTTTCCGTGGCCAACAGATACTTGCAGGCAATGAATCTCCTGTTGCCATCCAAAAGTTCCTTTTCGTACGTAAGGATTAAGGGCAACCTAACGCCATTCATCTTAATCGATTTCGCTAAATTGGTTATCTTATGCAACCCTTTCTTGACTATGCTACTGATGATATCTTCATCGGAAAGCTGCCTAACATCTTTTTGGCCGCTTTCCGCGACTAAATGCACGATATCAAGCAAGGTCCTGTCATTTTCCCTCCACAAACGTATTGAATCAGTGTCTACTTTCCCTTCATATACCTCGACTGTCTGGTCATGAAAAATCACAGTTGTGGCTTCAGGGTCTTTCAGCCAATCCGGCGGTGACCAACTATGTCTTTTCTTATTAGGCATCTTACACCTCCAATGACTTCAATATTGACTTGCCAATTGCTGTCCCTAACTGGACAGGGACAGCATTGCCAATCTGTTTATATTTCTGGGATAGGCTTCCTTCAAACTTCCAGCTTTTAGGAAATCCCTGTAACAGAGCACATTCGACATAATTCAGGGGTCTTGGCTTTTCGGGATGGCATAGGTTAGTCGCCCTTCCTGTTGGGTTTGTTGTTATCGTCGGGCTGGGCTTATGCCAAGATAACCTCCTGCAAAATCCTACTTTACCGCCAGTTGCATACCATCCCTTACCCATTACTTTTTTCTGAAGGTTTATTGGCAAAAAAGTCCAATTTTCTCCTGCTCTGACTAGGTTTTCACTGAAGATCTTAGATCTTATCTTATCGTAAGGGAAATAATCCTTTCCTGGCCCTTCATATTTACCATCCAGCCTTCCTATTACGTCTTTCAATGACCTTGGCCTGTTGACATATGTCCCTATTGGTTTAGATAATTGGCATTTTGTCCGGATACCCACTATAAAAACCCTTTTCCTTTTTTGGGCGGCCCCAAAGTCAACGGCATCCAATTCCCAAACAGCTAACCGGTATCCTCCCTTTTTTCCTTGCCTCAGCACTTTCGCAAACTGCTTGTTGATGAAATCCCATCCCGAGCCAAGCTTTTCTCTCTTTGTCAAGCACTTCCCATCCTTGCCCCTTAAGTTAAGCGGCTTATGCTGTATGGCGGCAGACAATATCCCCTTAACGTTTTCAAAGATAAAACACTGCGGGTAAATTCCCCAGACTATCTCGAGGAACCTATGGAACAAGCTACCCTCCTTTGAGGAGATAGATTCTCTTCTCCCAACGGTACTAAATGGTTGGCAAGGTGGACCTCCTGAAACAAGGAAAACTTCCCCGCGCTTCAATCCTGAAATACCAAGGATCTCTGATACGGAAACCTTATTGATGTCTTTATTTATTACCTTATCCTTTAAAGAAGGCCTATTGGCGACAATTGTCTTAACGCAGTTATCATCTTTTTCTACACAAGCCTTGATCTCAAAACCCGCCTTTTCAAGCCCGAGGTCAAGGCCAAAGGCACCGGTAAAAAGGGAAACTGATGGGTATTTATATCCTTTGCTTTTGTTTTTCATAATACTAATGTACACCAATTTTTACTGCTGGTCCAGAAAAAAATTACATCCATCAATTATATCCTTAAAATCGTTCTCCAGCTGATGTCACCATGATTATTTGCTTTCATCTTTCTTAAACTTCTTCCCGCATTCCGGACATTCGACTTCATTATCGTCGAATCACTTAATATACCTTGCCATCTCTTCGAACTTCTCGAGTAGTTTATTTGCCAAATCGGTCTTTTTGATCAAGAACGGGGCCCAGCGACCCTGCGAATCCGGTGACAAATGATTTTGGATCCTCAAACTTTCTCCTCGCTTACTTTTAACAACTGTCCCTTTCGCAACTTCAAGACTTGGGACTAACAAAACGTTCTCATCAATTTCCATCTTTTGAGGATTAAAATACGCGCCGACCACGAAATAGGAATGATGAGGCGTAAAAGTTTTCTTGTTGATATCCATCAGAAAAAAACCAACCTTGGCAACATTAAAACGTCCTTTGATCTGCAAAAAGATCGGTTGAAACATCCCGGCTTTGGTCACGACCAGATCCACGCCCTGAGTATCTGTAACAGGCCGGTAAACGCTCAAAAGTCCTTGCCCCTGCAAAACAATCAGCTCTTTGATGCGCTCCTCAACAATGTCCCCCTTTGCCTGAGAAGACAACCCGGATATATCCACAAGCGTTTCAGCTTCCTTTAATGGCGTCTCTTGCGTCTTATTTTTAAAGGAAAGGGTAAACTTAGACCCCCTCTTTTCGAAAACAACCTCATCACTTACGTGGGTATTATGCTTTTTATACCAACGGACAAGCCCAAAAACACGCTTATGCTTTGCATTGTATGTCAGTTTATTTTCTTTCCCATCAATTACTACTGTAATCCTACCACCTTTCTCAGGCATTAGCTCAATACCGACGGCTGGAATATGCAAAAAGCCCAGTTTGATTTCTACGTCGATAAGTTTACGAATAAATTTCTTGGCCATATGCTCTCCTAAAAACCATATTTCTCTTTCCGTAATTTAAATGCCATCTCTCCACCCTCCATCACTTTAGTTATTTCATCACGAACTTTATCAATATCGATTGCGCCTAAGTCCTTAATGGCACCTTTTGACTGATCTGTTGTCTTTTTATAATCACAACAAACAACGAGCTCAGCATCGCCGTTAACAACGATGTTTGCATTATGGCTGGCGAATATCAATTGTCTATTCTTTTTGGCTTTCCAGATCAAAGCCGCGATTTCAGATACCATCTGGTTATCAAGATCGTCTTCTGGCTGATCTATAATAAGAGGAGGCCCATCCTGATTTAATAATACGTGCATCAACGCTGTCGCTTGTTGGCCAGCGGAAGCGTCATTGAAAGGTATGTACTCATTATCGCCGGTTTTATACTCAAAGATTGGTACATCACCTAATTGCGTTAAGAACAATTCTATCCAATTCTCAGAGGTTATCTTTTCTGCGATCTTCTTTAGTGCATTCTCTGTGAAGATCGAAACCAATATCGGCATCCCAGTTAAAGAAACGGTAGGATTTGTGCTTGGAGACAAATTGGCTAATACTTCAAACTCAGATAAAATTCGCCCCCATTCCTGAATGGGGTCTGCCGCCCCCGCAATCTGCTTGCAAAGATCTTCAATCTTAACCTTGTGGGCGCCAGAACCTTCAATCATCTTTTTCAACACATTCTCAAGTTCACTAGTGCCTTTCCCTCTCCCCAATATTGAACGGAGATTATCATCCGAAAGGGTGCTTAATTTAACGCACTGTTCAGCTAACAAATCAGCCCTTTCCTTGTGCCGAAGCACCCATGTCTCTTTTAATGCATTAAACTGAGCATCAGGATCGCCCGCCTTAGAAATTCCTTGTTTTTTATCGTTCAGAAATTTACGAATTTCTTTTGTCCTGCTCTCTATTTTCTGCATTTGTGTTAACGATGCTTCCTGCGAAGTAGATTTCTGTTTAGCCGCCTCATAATTCTTTCTATGGCGTTCAAATATGGCAGAAGATTTATCAAGCAGAGTGTTCAACTTAACTAATGCGGCTCCGTTAGGATCCAACTGCTCGTCAATCGCGCTCAACGCCAAATTAATACTTTCAAAAATGTTTTTTAACTCTGAATGAATATCGACAATGATGGGTTGCTCTTCATCCGGCAATTTCGCTTCTTCGCTTAGTTTTGACGGGGAGCTTGAAATCTCCCGCTTCATATTTTCTACAACTTGCCTCGCAGAAGAAAGCTCCCCTCGCCATCCTTCAACAAACTGTTCGATAATCTCATATTGCTTATGTGAAGATATGATCGCCTTGTCTTCGTCAGAAATTCCCTTAAGCCCATCTCGAAGACTTTCTACCTGCTCTTCCAAAGACTTCAATTCCAATTCACTTTTTTCTATCTCAGCTTCTGTTTGTTTTTTACGTAATTTAAGTTCATAACATCGCTTGATATCCGCTTTTAATTCATCGAATTTTATCGAGAAATCATTAAGCTCTTGCCGAATCGGGCTATAAACCAGCCTCTTAAGCTCTTCAACACGAACACCAACTGTACTTAGTTGCTTCTGGCTATAAGCTTGGATTGGAAGTAATCCACGAATATTTTCCTCTGTCGCAAGTTCAAATTCGCCTGATCCAATCTTAAGAGAAATCTCATTCGTTTTAATTTTTCTTCTAACGACATGGGGAATACTATTCTTAATGAAAGCGACCTGAACCGTTGAGTCGGTCAGCGTCTTTTCGATCAAACTGCGACTTCTTAATAAATTCTTTGATTCTTCGTATCCCTCATCATCAGAATAAATTTGATCACAAAGTCCCCAGCGGAGATACTCAAGAATGGTCGACTTACCCGTTCCCCTGCCCCCGATTATCGCATTGTACTGACGATTAAACTCACAATCGAATTGCCCCATAAATTTACTACTCGAAACGTCAATGTAGGTGACAAAAATAGCAGGAAGTACTGGGGTCTCTTGAGAAATCCTCGATTCCCTTGCCAAACAGGCTTGTCGGATCGCCTCTGCGGTTGGAGTTGCCCATTTAACCCATGATGCGGATGAACCTAAACCCGAGTGATCCCTTCGCCTATTGTCGGAAGTCTGAAATACAGCTACCGATTTAAAACCATAATTTCTGTCTTTGCCATTTATTTTACTTAAGAAACCGACATCTACTGGAAGAAGGCCATCAACATAACCACCAACACAAGGCATTTTCTTATAATGCTCGTAAAAACCTCTTCGTAAAATACCTCCATGTCCATCGGATAAGTTAGGCAGTACAATATATTTTCCTTTTAATCCTTCAACCGTATCTAATTTAAGATACAGATCTGCAAGCCCATCAACAGTGTCGCCTGAGATTGGAACAGTCTCAGCAGTCGATTTATTTGTCTCAGCACTTGGCGTCAGGGATAATTTATTCATGATCCTGACAAAAAAATCGTGGGCGATGTTAGCATCTAAAATTAAAATGGCTTGGCATGATGCTGGATTAGCAAAAGTAAGCTCCATTCCAGGGAATACTACAAGCTGATTCCTTTCATCGAGATAATCCCCGGCGTTATCTCTTTCATTCTCCGCGGCCTCTTTTATATATTTAAAAAACAATAAATCATGGTGATCAGTTATTGCTATTGCGTTCACTCCTTTATCTCGACATGCCAAAACAAGTTCTTCAGCATATACTTTTCTCTCTTCATCAGAGATGGCAATATTACCATTCCAATTTATATCTCTTGGCGTATGTACCTGAAAGTCACATTTAAAAAAATGTGCGCCCTTATCCATTATTACCATCCTTCCTGAATTTCTTCCCGCACTTCGGGCACTCGACTTCATCATCGAAGAACAAACTGCAGGGGACATCAGCCCCGCAGTGCGGGCATTTCACCATATCCGCGCCCATAGCAAAATCGTATCCCAAAAACTCATCGAATAAATCATCCACTACAAAAGGCCTTTTTTGTTAAAGCTGAAATAGTCATTGCCTCCGATAATGATATGATCCAGCAAGGCAATATCAACGGTCCTTAACGCGTCCTTAACGGCTTTTGTTACCGCGCAATCTTCCTTTGAAGGTGTTAACGTACCCGCGGGATGATTGTGCGCGATAATAACACCGACACCATGGTGATACAATGCCCGCTCCGCAATTTTCCTTGGATAAATTGCCGATCTATTAACTGTTCCTACCTGAAGGGCCTCAACCACTATCAGTTGATTTCTGCCATTCAAAAAAAGAGCTTTAAATTCTTCATCCGCGCACCCCTTTAAAGAGGCTTTCAGATAATCAAAAACTAATTTGGGCGACGAAACCAAATCTTTCTTATGTAAATCGTTCTCTAAATAAAGAACGGCAATATCTTTCAATAATTTCAGAAACAAAGTTGTATGCACTGAGATGCCGGATACCGATTCCAGTTCTTTGCTATCTGCGTCTAAAACTCCATTAATCGTTTTAAACCTGGACATCAATTCTTTAGCAATCGGTTTTGTGTCTTTCCGGGCAATAGCATATGAAAGAGCTAACTCCAGTACTTCATAATCCAGCCAGCCTTTTATTCCTGATTTCTTGTATTTATCTTTTATCCTCTGGCGATGGCCTATATAGGATGCTATCCGGGCTTCAACCATATACTTCCTTATTATTTAAGCCAGTCATTAAATTGTTTTGCTAAGCAGGATAATTCACTATCTGCAGAAAAATCAGGATCTCCTTTTTCAAACGGGGGTATTAAAATGATTGTTAAGAATAAGTCTTTAACCTTATCCCATTCGTTATCCAAGCTCGTTTTTTTGAATTCAAATATCTCTTTCAATGTTAATTTCAGAAACTGACTGGCGAACATTTTATAAACAATGGCTTTACTCTCAAGTTCTTTCAAGGAAAACCTATCTTTCTCATCACTTATTACACTATTAAAGACATAATCATCAAAACCATATCCTTCATAAATTGCCTCATGACGTATCTTAGGAAACCGTTTCAGTCCTTCGGATATCAGTTGTTGTTTGTCGGAAGGAGGCGACTGTTCAATTGCAATGATATATTCAAAGAAAAATAAAAAATGCTTAAGAATATCATTACAAGTCGCTTCAAAAATATCACTTGCCTCCCGCCACATTGAATCATGATTTTGAGAAAATCCCTCAAAACACCACCTGTTATGTTTGGTAAGCCTAGACATTATAAGTGCTTTACTCAAACCAAGTTCTTGTCGTTGGTTATCCGTAGGCCTTACAATGATCCTACCATGCAATGCTAAAAACGACTGCAAAATGTGAAAAGACGCCGTATAATACGAAAACACGGATAGAGAATAAAATTTCTTATCCAATAACAGGTCTCCAGACTGAATAAACCGAAACGATAATAGAATGCTTCTCAGAATTGTTTTTATAGCACATACCGCAAAAGAAGGGGTAGATGGTGCTAAATCCAAGTACTCTTCATCTAACAAAATCAGCGAACCAGAAGAATCTTTTTTAAAAGAGGGAGTTATTTGTGTTAATTTTGCGTCTTTACCTGCGATTATAAAATAAGCAAAATGTAAATCATAAAATGTTTTCATTAATCCCGGATTCCCGGAAAGAAATTCAATTGATTTCTTAATGTTTGCATTGAATAACTGATTTATACCATTCAACTTTAATCTCCCCAAACCGTCGCAATACGGTTTTTGATTTTCTGTTCATATATTTCAATGAGCTGCCTATTTGAAAAAACAATATTTTGCTCTTGGTTAATCTCTCGTATAACTTCATCCTGGACATTGATCTTTGGACACGGAATTCGCCAATTATAAACAAAATCCTTTGGAACTCTTTGCAACCCTCCTGTGCCAGTCATTTTTGCCGTACCAATTTCTCTAAATGAACTCAAAATAATATTGTAGTAAATCCATTCCGGTCGAATTCTCTTACCTGCTCGCAAAACATAAAACTCACTTGATCCGAAACCTATTTCATTCACTAACCCACGAGCTATCCCTGCTTTACCATTTTCGAAACAAGGAGTTACCTTAGCCAATAACACGTCATTTTCTGAAAAATAGGTATATCCTTTAAAAACTTCACCTATTTTTTTCTTTGTTTTTGGGACAAAATTCATTCGATTTTCGTTAATATCAGCCATGGGAACAAACGATACTTCCAGCTCTTGATCTAAATCCGATATTTGAGACTTCTTAGGATTAATTTCTGCAATTTTCCCTAACTCAACCATTTCCCATTCTGGATCAATATCAATATGTGGCTTGTAATTTTCGACAACCTGGCGAGCTCCTTCAACCACCTTTTGATAACTGTCCAGCTCAGTAACTATTTGCTTCTGAACTTCAAAAGGTGGAAGAGGGATTTTGTAATTTTTCAGCATTCCGAGTTTTATATAAGGCATTGTATTGCCAAGTTTCTGTTTTGACACCGTTTCTTTCAAAGTTGACTCTAGTACGAAAAAGAGATATCTTGCCGTAGCCCCTTTAAAATCAGAAAGAACATATGTTCTTTGATAGGCTTCAAATTTACCTTTGTAATATTGGACAGCGCCAACATCTCCATTTCCGGCAACTAAAATGGCTTCAGTGTCAAAAGAATATTCATCGCTGAAGGTATGTTCTTTGGCGCATGTAAAAAATGGGTATTCCCCGTTGGGATTTCCCTGGTTAACATCTTTCCTTCCTGTTTTTATTTCACAAACATCTCCCAAATCCACAAAATCCCATTTTCCACTATAAACAAGCGCATCTTTATATCGATCGCCGCCCAGATTATAGTCACCACTTTCAGCAACTTTTCGCTTTTCAATCAATGTAGCAAGCTTGGCTTCCTCAACAGTAAAATCAACTTCTTTGCCCCCAACTATGCTTTGCTTGTATTTTTTTATTATTTCCAAAACCATCGGCAAATCATTCTCTTTGATCTCACGTCTCTGAGCTCCCAATCCATAACCATCATTATTTACTTTCACAAATAAAAGTTTATCGGTTTTTTTAACCAAATTTTTGTCTAAAAGTAATACCGATGTTTTAACTCCAGAATAAGGGTTAAATACTCCCGCAGGCAAGGACACAACGGCATAAAGTGAATGTTCAACCAGCATTTTGCGAAGTTTTCTATAAGCAGTGCCTGACTGAAAAATGATCCCTTCCGGCACAATAATGCCCGCACGACCGTTTGGATTCAGATGTTCGGCCATGTAATCAACAAATAAAACTTCTGATCGTTTTGACTGGACACTGAACCTTTTATGGGGTTTTATGCCGCCTTTTGGACTCATAAACGGAGGATTGGCTAAAATTACATCAAAGGTCTCCTGCCATTTTTCTTCTGAGGTTAACGTATCATATTCGTAGATTTTTGGATTTTGAAAACCATGCAAGTACATATTGGCTAAGGACAATCTGACCATATCCGGAGAGATATCATAACCGGAAAAATTCGCAATAAGTCTCTTCCTTTGATCATGCGTTAAATTGATCCTTCCATCTTTCTTGTTTTTCTCTAAGATGTGCTTGTATGAAGATATAAGAAATCCGGCAGTGCCGCAGGCGGGATCCAGGATTGTTTCGTTTTTGCAGGGGGCAACCACCTCAACCATGAAATCAATGATGTGTCTGGGTGTCCTAAATTGACCGGCATCGCCCTGTGAACCCATAACAGAGAGCAAGTACTCAAATGAGTCACCTAATTTTTCACTATGGTCATATTCAAACTCACCAATTGTTTTGAGAAAGCTTTTCAGTGTTTCCGGATCACGATAGGGTAGATAAGCATTCTTGAAAATATTGCGAAACAACTGCGGAATGTTAGGGTTCTGATTCATCCTCTGTATAGCTTCCCCATATAATCCAACCAATTCATGTCCGCTTACTCGTGGATCAAATATTTTACTCCAGGCGTATTTCCCGTATTCGCCGGTAAAAAACTTAGGCTTGCCGCCTAATTCTTCAGCCTGCTTGTCCATATCGTCCATGAATTTATAAATGAGGGCTATAGTGATCTGTTCAACCTGGGATTTGGGGTCGGGGAGTTTGCCGACAAGGATATCCCTTGCCGTATCAATGAGCCTTTTCGTTCCGTTTGTTAACATATTTCAATCCCCGGTTAAGCCACAAAAGCATTTAATGACACATAATCTTTGATATACTCGACAACCGGATCCTTCCAGCCATCAAGTTCTTTTAAATCCTTCATTGTAAAGCCAGGATTCGTTTCAAGCCTTCCGTATTCTTTAGAATTCAGTATTTCCCTTAACTCCGCGTCCAAAATATACGCCTTCATGAACTGCCTTATTATGTGAATAAATTTATTTTCAGGATGACAAAGAGAAATAAACTTTTCTATTTCTTCCTCAAGCAAGTCATCCTTGGTTTTAAACTTTTTAATCCGCCCGAATATCTTCTCAAGTATCTCCCTCAAACTTAAGCGGCGGTCAAGTTTAACGGATTTCCGGAGTTTATCAAGGTTAAAGTATTCCTCCGGCTTATCAAAAACCTCTCTCTTAATGTAGTTCTCTGCTTCCTCAAAGTTGCCTTCATATATTTTGTCTTTAACGTATTCGTTATCTTTAATAACTTCTTCAAACTTCTCAAAAAACTTCCGGTCGATTTTCATGCCATCAAGACCAATGGGTGTTTCAGCAAGCTCTTTCAATGGATCAAGTTTAGTGCTTTCATATTCGTCAGACGGTGGTGAAGGCGGTGGAACCGGCCCCGGACCGCCGCCAGTTTCCGGAGGCAATTTCACAACTTCATCATAGTTGAATTTTTCCTCAAAATACTCACAATTAGCGAAGAAATCAAAAAGTTTGAAGCGTTCCTTTTTAACAACATATTTTTCAATCTTTCCCAGCTCGTTTCTTTCGGTATAAACAAAATTATATTTTCTTGTTCCACGGCCTTTCATCTGAATGAAATTTTGCGGGGAAAAGACTGGCCGCATCAGGCATAAATTCAATATATCTTCGCAATCATAGCCGGTTGTCATCATACCCACAGTAACACAAACCCTAGTCTTGCTTGAATTATATCCTCCCTTGAAGGCAGTATGGCCATTCAGGTTATTATTTGAAAAGTTTATTGTCATCTGTTGAGCGCCATCAATCGAAGATGTCACCTGTACCGCAAAATCTGAATTGTATTTACCCGGGTAAATTTTGTGCGCCAACTCATTAAGTATTTGTGTGACTTTTGAGGCGTGATTCTGACTTACGCAAAAAATTATGCTTTTGCCGATTTCACCTGTTAATGGATCCTTCAGTGCTTTTTCCAGGAATGTCCTGCACAGTGTTATATTCGTCTTTTCAGAAAAGAATTTCCGTTCAAAGTCCTTCTGGAAATATGTCTTTTCTTCCTCGTCACCTTCCTCATTTTCTATCAAGACAGAATAGCCCATCTCTGAAAGCAATTCGGTTGTTATATCGGTCCTAGCATCCACAACAATGGGATTAACAAGATAATCATCTTTTACACCATCTAAAAGGGTATACCGAAAAGTCGGACTACTTGATTCGCATCCAAAGGTTTTATAGGTATCGAGTAGTTGACGCCTTTCCAATTTACGCGGATCTCTTTCAGCCAGTTTTTCTTCATTAATTTTTTTCAGATAATCCTTTGGTGTTGCGGTCAGACCCAGTTTATACCCGACAAAATATTCAAACACCGCCCGGCTGTTTCCTCCAATAGATCTGTGCGCCTCATCTGATATCACCAAATCAAAATCAGTGGGTGAAAATAGATCCTTATATTTATTATTAAAAAGAAACGACTGAACCGTGGAAACTACAATTTCCGCTTTTTTCCAGTCATCCTGATTTTCCTTGTAAATCACAGATCTATAATCATTCTTAAGATATTTCACAAAATTTTTCCAAGCCTGATCTTCGAGCTCCAGACGATCCACAAGAAACAAAATACGCTTGGCATTTCCTGTCCTAAGAAATAATTTAATTACTCCGGCGGCAACAAGTGTTTTTCCTGTGCCTGTAGCCATTTCAAAGAGGAAACGACTCTTGCTTTCTCCTACAGCGCTTTGCAATGATTTCATGGCATTGAGTTGATAAGGCCTTAAAAATTTGAGGTTATTATCGCTGATAAAATCATCCCGCCTGCTCTCATCTATCCAGTTAGGATCGCTCCTGTAATCCGGTTTCTGGGTAATCGCTATATAGTCTGAATCAATATGTTCACGAATTAAAGTGTCCGAATTAGGCTTGAAGGATTTCTTGTGCGTTAATGATTCATAAGTAGGAAAGGTGGTAATGATATTTGGATTGCCTGTATCTATATCCCAAAAATAATGAAGATTACCGTTCGATAAAATTACAAATCTTACATTAAGGCTTTTGGCGTATTTTCGCGCCTGCTCCTTACCATCTAAAGGGTTCTTTTCTTCTTTTTTTGCTTCTAAGACTACAAAGGGGAAACCTTTATCATCCTGAAGGATATAATCAGTAAAGCCATCCTTTGTCTTTTCAAAATCCTCGCCAAGTTCATTAAGGACTTGTTCCGTAATTTTGACATTTGTCTCTAAACAAATATTGGCAGGTCCTTCGTCAATATCAAAAAACCGCCATCCGGCGTCTTCAAGATATTTGTTTATACGTATGCGTGCTTTAGCTTCTTTTGCCATAATTTACTCTTTTTCCCATTCAAAATCACAACTTGGAGAAAGACCTAAATGAAGTTTAACACCTTTTAATCTCATCCGTTCCTTATGGCCTTCCTGCGCTACAAAAGCGATGACATTACTTGTGCTGGCCGATAGGATAACATCTGGATAGTTCTCGGTTACTTCATGCAACACATAATCGCCACTAGCCGCAGGCGCTGTACCCACTGGAATAGCAATTGTAAAAATAGGCTTATCTTGTCTCTCTATTTTCTCTGCCATTTCTTGAGACATTATAATCTTTTTTATTGGCATAATAACCCTCTACTTATTTGTCCTTTCCTTAACAAATTCCTTCAAGTCCTGCAATTTTATTCGCCACTGCCCGATCTTAGTCGCACGGATTTGCTTTTCCCGGATTAATTGCCGAATCCTGTATTCGGTTAATCCCAGCTGTTTAGCAACCTGGCGAACAGTTAAATATCCTTTGAGTAACATTAAATCCCCTCCGGAATTAGATTTGATGAAATTGAAGCATTTAACATTGTTTCACATTATATCACATGAGCCTTGCCATGGAAACAAAAAACCTCCGCCGGTCCATAATAACCAGCAGAGGTTCTTTTAGAATACTAATATTGTTTATCGCGCCTTAAAGTAAATATTCACAAACTCCGAGGAGAACTTCTGTTTGCCACCGATATGCCAGTCGGTGTTGCGCTCCGGATCCAGCTTCGATTTGTAGTCGTAGATCGTAAAAACGAGACCGTTGATCCTGCCGATCCACTCTGCCTTGGTCTTGCCGTCCAGCGACATGCCCAGATGGGTTGCACCGAACACCCGAACG
>JAHJGZ010000005.1 GCA_018823795.1 Candidatus Omnitrophota bacterium | reverse complement strand
TTTTTTGTCGCGCAATCTCATTATTTTTTTGGTAATAAATAAGTTCGTACGTATTGCCACGGTTTAAACATAGTGCAAAAAAATCAGTTTTAATGTCAGCTGACTTGACATTAATCACAATACCATTATCAATCATTTTCCTGCCAAAAAATCTAGCATCAAAGGTAACGTATTGTATTTGGAAAATAAATATCCCTATAAGAAATAATAAAAAAATAGTACCCAGTATACACACCAAGTAATAGTCGTGCCTCGCCATGATACATTTTACAAACACTCTTTCACATAGTTTTGGCACATTACATGAAATAAGCCATATAATACCAATTACGGGAAGGATAAAAAGCTTGATTGCCGCCCATTCACTTGCCATAGAAATCATAACAAATGCTATTAATGAAAAACTGCTGGCTATCCATAAAAGCACGAGGCAATCTCTCTTTATTCTTGTTTTTATTACACTCATTCCAAATATTATGTATCCTATAGTAATGAGTAAAAATTCCTTTGTTTCACAATATACTCTCGTACTCCATATGAATGGATCTCGTCTAAATAAAATAAAAGGAAATGTTACTATCTCCTTTAATATCTGCAAATTAAGTAATCGATTCGTCTGATATTTGGCTATATGCCCTATAGTTATAATCTTGATTCCTTGAAAAATATTTGTATACAACAATGGATTGCTTAATATAAAAATTACGGAACTGGATCCGAACACTAACAATAAACCTAACAAAACCCTTTTAAAGGTAGTATGGTTTTGATTCTGAACTATAATTATAAAAAAATATATACCCAAAGTAGCGGCAAATAATTTTGTGCTTATAGCGATTCCCATAAATATCCCAGAAAGAAAAAACCATTTCCATGAAAAAACATGCTGTTTTAAGTTTTTCTCAACATGCATAAAAGCAATTAAAGATAACAAGGAGAAAAAAAGCATTGGAACCTCGGGTAAAATGCTATACTGAAGTCCTCGGAAAATGGGATTAGTCAGTAATAATGCAACGGCGATTATACCGGAGTGTAGTGGAGCAGTCATACGTACTAATACAAATAATGAAATTACAGATCCAGCTGACAACATTGCCATTAACAGTCTTAGTATAACTATTTTAGGAAGAGTGTTAACAAAGGAATTGAAATAGCTTGCAAGTAAATCAAAAAAACCGATTATATATAATCCGACTCTTGGATTAAAACAACCATAATCTGAATAACTTTCCTTCCATACATTACTTGAGAAATCCTGTTCAATAAAAAAAACCCTGAATAAAAATGTACCTACTTTGTAAAACCCGATTTCATCATCCCACAATGGAATGCCACTTCCATCATTCCACGATGGAATGGGGGGATTAATAATTGGTAAAGCTATTATTAAAAATGATACACAATATAACAACAGAATAATCAATATGTTAGATTTCCACGTCATATTTTTAATTTTAACCTATCAAATTCATTCAATTCGATAACGCCTAAGATACCACGTGATTTTCATTCACGCATGAGTAATCGTACGATACGTTACTATGCAAACTAAATGTGTCTGAATCCATAATAAATCCATTTCCAATATCGTATCCCATTTCTATATAACTGAAATTTAGACCTTCCCTCCTGCCGTTCTTTCCAAACAGTAGGTATCTCGACAATAGTAAATCCTCGAATATATGCTTTTAAAATCAATTCAAGAAAAAACTCAAAAGCAACACTTTCAATATCTATTGAATTCAAAACTTCTTTTTTTACCATTTTAAAGGAATTTGTTAAGTCATGGCATGGAATTTTTTTTAAAGATGAAACCAGCCGATTGACAAACCATGATCCACAAGCCTTTATACGCGATCCGCCGATTCTTTTACCCCCCTTTATATATCGAGAAGCACAGACAATATCCGCACCGTGATAAATCTGATGGTACATATCCTTAAGAATGGTAACATCATCACAACCATCTGCCATTAATGTAACCAATACCTCACCTTCTTTTACGGCTTCAAAGCCCTGTTTTAAAACTTCGCTATATCCCCGATGGATTTTATTAGAAATTATGGTTATATTGGAACGAGACTGAGCAAATCTTTTAATAATCGTTACGGTATTGTCAGAAGAACCATCATCAACTATGATAATACGGTAATCTAATTTAAGATCTAAGGTAAGATTATGTAATGTTTTTTCTATTAATGCATCTTCATTATAAGTAGGAATAATAATAGCTACCATGGTATTGCTACTCAATATTAAAAAAACTTTTTATTGTATATTGCCTTTACGCCGCTTATTGTTTTGATGAAAGATCTCCAAGTCTTTATTATCATACACCTTACTAAAGAGACGAAACGGCATCAGTTTTTTAATTTCACGCCGAAAATACCCTTCTGGTTTCCAAATAACGATATAATCGGAATCTAACACGCTGCGCAAATGGTTGCTCTTTCCTTGCCGTAAATCCGTGTTATCATACGGCGTTAGTTGATGAGGATATATATGTGCGTATACACTAATAAAAGGACAATAGTTCCCATCTTCTAAAAGAATAGTGTCGGGTGCGGAAACATTGTTTTTGAGCCAAGCAACTCCCTGTTTTAATGAATCAGGCAACTCCGATCTCGCATAAAACACGGTAAGGGTCCTCACAGAAAAAGTAACGCCCAGTACCACTGCGATCATCAACACAAAGAATTTTAGCTTTTGACGTCTGCCGAGCAGCTTTCGTATGTGATCGATACCAAATCCGCCAAAAGGAAGAAACAACAGGCCCACTATTAAGGAATATCTAAGATCATTATACAGATAATACCCCTGAAGGCTGCGCACTGTATATATCATAATCACAGCGGTAAATAAGAACAAAAAAAGATCCCACTTCGATCGTTTAAAAAGACAAACAATATATCCCCATGCACAGACTATAAAGACCGGTAATGATACCACCTCACATAGAACCTGTATAAATCCCGTCATTCGTTCAAAAAAAGTGAAGTCCTGCGTCGTTAGCAAAGAAACGGTGGCGGAACTTTGGATAAAACCAAAGGGGTTTCCACGATGTTTATATTGGAGAAAAAGTAAAAAAACCGGAAACATACAAGAAAGACCAAAAAATAAACGGACTGAGAAAGAAAGCCTATATTTTAAAAACAACACAAGCGAAAAAAAGAAGATAAACATCCAACATTCATAACGCAACATACACGAAAGCATCAGTGCCAGAGCCGCAAGGATAATATACACATTACTTTTGCTGGTATCATATCGTTTCAAGAAGTAGAGAGAACTAAAAAGAAGAAAATATGCCGGCACTCCTGCGAGGCTTGCGGAACTCATCTGAATATGTAAAGGATATAGACTCAATAAAAAAAGGCTTCCTAACGCTACTCTCACACCAAAGAACTCTTTGAGTAAAGCATAAAAAAGCCATAAAAACAGGATGCCGAAAAAAAGACTCACCAAGCGGGAAAAAACAACAATATTCTCACGACTCAAAAACCATCCGGTAGAAATGATATAGCTGTGAAGAATACCGTAATTCATGTCGGGCACGGGAATATCCGAATAGATCCAGTTCAACGCAGTATATATTCTTGACCATGATTCAACATACCCACCAGAATCGACATTGTCACCATTAAGATGAAAATACCCCACTCTTAAAAATGCTCCTAAGAGAAAAATCGCAACAAAAATTATTATATGTTTTTTATCCATGATACCTGTGTGTTTAAACATACATCCTGCCCATTAATTATTGTTACTCAATATTAAAAAAACCTTTTATCGTTATTTTTATAATTTCAATTAATCTTTAATAACTCGAACGCACCATAATGTCCCAACATGACTTTTAATTTGAAGATTTCTATATTTTAAAAACATCGTTTCAATATCTTTTTTTGTACAATATTTACTTAGAGGTGCTTGCAGAAGATCAAATATTGTGATTTTCCATAACCACACAAAGGGTAGTTTTGACCAACACAAAAAATGATCACTCAGTGGAAGTCTAATTAAAAAACGCGGATTGATTTTATTTAATAATTTGTAGACTTTTACAAGAAAAAAACACGCTGCTGCTGGAATAATAGAAAGATAAAACAATATTTTTATGGGAACTAATCGACTATATATTTTTTTAAATGGCTCAACAATCGCATGCATTATAAAATTATTTTCATAGCTATAATAAGTTGCGGCAAATATTCCATCGTTACGCACCAACGCCAATGCCTCATCAGTCCCTTTCTGCATGGCTGGAAGATGTTGGAGAACATGATCAGCAATGACAATATCAAATTGTGCTATAAAGGGAGGTTTCATAATATCAGCCATAACAAAATGCACGTGAGGAAAAGATACATACCGCTGTTTTGCAATATAAATAGAAAATGAAATATCCATTGCAAAAATATTTTTACATAAATATTGAGACAAATGTGCAATCTCTTTCCCGAAGCCCGTTCCAAGAACTAATACATTTTTATCTTTATATTCTTCTTTATTAATGTGAATAGTATTTAAAAAAAAATTCTCGGATAAATAATAGACATTTGTATCATTAAAATTCTCGTTACTATTTCCCCATTGGAATCCCCAGTTTGAAGCGCCGTTTCGGACAATTTCAGTATCTTTATCATAAGTGTAGCTACCGTTAAAACAAATTTTATTTTTACTGCAAAATTTTACTATTGCATCAGATAAAAACAGTTTAATAACTGTATTTGAAATGATAATAGGTATACCATCGTAAATAGGAAAGCAAGAGTCGCACTTGTTACATAATAACATTCCAGCTTTAACATTACCCTTCGAGTCCATTTCAAAATCTTTGCACAATAAACTTGTATTATTACAATCAACACATTTTAAAAAGGACAAAGCACTTTTTAACATAAAATCCCCCTTGGACTTAAAGGTTAAATAAATCCTTTTATGACTATTTTTAGTATCTTAAAGAAATTATTTATTTTTATTCTACAAAGATGTCTCATGATTTGAGAAGGTCTTAAATAAAATTCTCTTTGCGCTCTCTTTTGAAGTTGTTTGATTTGAGAACAAGAAAGTTCTGGTGTAACCCAGATAGGATCATTATCAGTAAAAGAAATATAAGCAGAATATCGTTTCCAAACAGAAGTATCGACGCGCCCACCACCTCTCATTCCCGTATCAAGTTCACCCTTTTGTGATAATTCATTAAATAAAGGAGAGCCGGGATACGGGGTTAAAATACTAAACTGGGCCATATCTAACGGTAAACTCTTAGCAAAACGTATTGTTTCAAGCGAATCTGCGTATGTTTCTCCCGGAAGTCCTAAAATAAATAAACCGGCAATATGAATTTTTGAATTCTTCTTTGTCATTTCAATTGCTTTTCTGATCTCTCGTATTGTGATCCCTTTCTTTACATTATTTAATAATCTCTGCACCCCCGATTCAATGCCAAAATCAAGTGCATAACACCCCGCAGATTCCATCGCTGTTACGAGTCCCTCTGTTATATAACGGATATGAGCGTCACAACCCCACTTAATTTTCAGTTTCCGCTTCTTTATTTCTGAACATATTGCATAAATCCTCTCCTCATTTCCCATAAAAAGGGGATCCATAATTGTTATATAGGCAACATGATACATTTTTTCGAGCATTTCCATCTCATCAACAACTCTTTTAGCATTATTAAATCGTTGCTTTCTATCATTTTTCACAACACAAAATGTACAATAATTTGGACATCCTCGCGAAGTCGACATCGTTTTTGCAACCGCTCCGCTTTCTCCAACATACGATTGATTACTAATTGCTGTTAAATGGTAGAATGTATGGTTAACGAGCTCCCGCGCAGGAAAGGGTAATTTTGTCAGATCTGGAATATACGCAGCCTCAGATATCTTAATATAGGTGCCATCTTTTCTGAGAAAAGATATAGCGGGAATATCCTTTAATCCTATCTTTTTTTCATAAAATTGTATTATCTTCAAAATAACATATTCGCCTTCTCCGTGAACGACAATATCACAACACGCATTTTCCAAATAATGCTTAGCAAATACAGAGGCATGGATATTACCAAGAACAACAAGTGTTGCTGGTAAATGTTTTTTAATCCATTTGCCAAGCGCATAGACTATTGCTCCATTACACGTAAGTGTTGAAATCCCTATAATATCCGCCCCATTGTTCAGAATTCGCACCTTTAATGCCTCAATATCTAAATCCTCAGCATGCGCATCAATAACTGACACATGTATGCCCTGTTCTTTTATAACGGCAGCAATGTATAATAAGCCAAGAGGTTCATACTTTTGAACAAATTCTTTACCAATACCAAGTAAATGTTCTAACTCACCCGGGGGGTTTATAAGTAAAATTTTCATTAATGCCCCCTATTGTTTCGTTCATAAATATAATATATAGCTTCCGCCTTCGGTATTGTACCTATTAAATTAAAATCAAGTCGAGCATTTTCTAATCTTTCAAGTACGCTATTCCATCTTAACGGATCAATGGCCTCAATCACTTGAATTCCATTAGGATTATGTCTACGCAATAACGTCTTAAATTCTTCGCCTCCTGGCCACATCAATTCACTCGCTGAATGCGTATGAAACACAATAAAATCTAATGAGTCAAAATCTTTAAGAAACCATGCATACATTTCAACCAGGTCTACGGGCTTGAGAAAGTCATTTTCCATTCTTAACCAAAAAACTATTTCTAAATTATCAGGTCTAGCCCCCGTAACATTTACCGATCCAATTTGAATCAACTCGTTTGAAGAACTGCGTTCTGCTATAATTTGAATCAGTGTATCTATCTTGAGGTCTTCTATGCGACAACGACCGCCATAATACGGTTTACCAAATATTTTAAATGTGCCGACTGAAATATTTCTCATGCCGTCGCTTCCATAAGAAAGAACAGAAAACTGCATTACACAAAAAACAATAACAACAGAAACAATAGGAAGTCGTATCTTTTTACTCTTTATATGTCCTAGCCCCCATGCTGTTATCATTGCCATAGGAGATAAAATAGGCATTAAAAAACGTGGCTGCTTAATGATAAAAACAAAGCTGAATACCAGTAAAGGCGGGATAAACCAACTCATTAATATTCCTTTGTGCTTTACTTTCTGCTTCAAAAAGAACAGAAATGAGATAAGAAACATTATATAAAAGGGTGGGCCCAAGGTAGTAAGCAATCCTCTAATATAATATGAAATACTCTCAAATGAATATTTCTCACCGTATTACCAATACGGTTCTAACGCCTTTTCTGATGAGTTTACATGCTGATTCAGCACAAGCAAAACACCTTTTATGCTATGCCCCCACCAAAGTGATGCAATCATAACAGATAGCAGCATAAATATACCTATGTTCTGTAACTGCTTTGACCGCAATGGATGTACCCAACAATGACGACATGCTCTATATAAAACAAAACAGAGTGGCCATATAATGTATAATATTACCTGCCCTTTTACGAGCATCCCCCACCCTAAAGAAACTCCGAGCAACAGGCTATATTTCCTGCTTGTAAAATCATTACATTTAATAAGAAACAAGATACTTAACGCAACCATTGCTGTTAAAGGAGAATCTAATTGAAACTGTCTGAAACTTTCAAAAATAAGCGGATACATATAAAGAAGAAACATCG
>JAHJGZ010000056.1 GCA_018823795.1 Candidatus Omnitrophota bacterium | reverse complement strand
TAAGCGGGATGAGACAAGAGATTTCTTCTGTTCTTATACAACCGATGCGAACAGCTCCTCAACCTTTTCTTCTTGAATATCAGGGAACGCCGACTGAATCGCCTTTTTACATGCGAGGGATATCGCATTTTGTGTCATCACATCATCAATGTTTGCCAAAGCAGAAAGCAACGCCTTGAGATTATTCATAAAAACAAGGCCGCCTTTTTTGGTAAGAAGTGTCATCCATAGTTCGATAAGTTCCTTGCCCTGTTTCTGGCTTTTAACCCATGCACGCACGTCCTTAAGCTTCATGATCTCGTTCGTCTCTTGATTATCTGCTACCTTCGCTCGAACAACATCGTATATCTCATGGGCCGCTGAAAAGAGCGATGCCGCCTGTTTATTCTGTAATATTTTTTCTCCATATAAAAACGCTCCGAACTCTTTTATTTTTTCTTTTTCACTACTCCGCAACGTATCTCTCCCTAACTTTTTTCTTGTGATGCACAAAAATGATCTATCTGCAATCGTTATGATAGTAACGTCTTCTGTGTGCCCCGTAACAAAAGTAACGCCCTCAATTCCTTCCGTGACAGTATGATTCCGGAAATCGGTATCGATTTTTAACTTTTCGAGCTCATTTCGGTCATGGTCGCCGCCGGTTATCATGGGAAGTACCGGATTACGGTGTTTTCCTTGTGAGCGATCTTTCACTGACTGTAGCATCGCATCAGCTGCGATGATTATTACTTGCGGTACTATACGCGCCCGTATATATTCAATCGCGTCTACCACTTCTTTAACGACAGGATCGGGTAGCGCTTCAAAGTTATCCTTTACATAGGTGTCAAGTTCAACGATATGTGTATACATAGCACTGATTTCTTTTTTCCCAACTGCAGCGCGAATCCCTTCGAGAACAGTATCACATTCCGTATTACCGGTGTCGAATGAGCACTCGATAATCTCAAAAAGCCCGTCAAGCTTGACTAGCTCTGATTGTGCATGAAGCAACACAATCGCTTTTTCCTCCTCCTCATGTCCAAAATATTCACTCGCCAGTATCTCCCAGAGTTTGCGAACGGTCTTTTCGTCTTCATCAAATATCTTCTTTTGGTATTCCCTCACATAATCCGCAGGATAGCGGGAAAGATGAGCAAGAAATCCTTTTGCATTACGGGTCGTAACAGGATCGGCAAACCGTTCATTGTGATCATGTTCAAAACGAAGGAGATTGGTTAAGGCAACTACTTTTTCAATGAAAGGATACGTAATTTTTTCATAATGTACCGGTTCGTTTGTATGTAACGTAGAAATAAAAGAGTAGAGAATCTCTGCCTCTTCCTCCGGCGGAAGATAATCGATACTATGAACCGCAAACCGGTCAGTAAATTCACCTGAGAGTTCTTTAATCCCTGCGTAGGTATCTTTCGTTGGCGGGTTCATGGTCGCACAGATTAAAAATCCCGGCTCGGCCCATACCCGTTCACCATTAGGAAGCTCGATAAAACCAAATTGAAGAATATTGTTAAGAGCGCTCATGACCATCGGATCGGCGGCATTGATTTCATCAAGTACAATAGGCCGGCCCGCTTTCATCGCCCGCACGACACTGCCCGGCAACCACCCCGTCTCATCAGGCTTGCCATTTTCACCATAATGCATATAGGCAATAAGCTGCGACGCATCGGTACCGTCGGTTATTGACTGAACTTCTGTTCCTTCTCCGTATACAAGGTAACATATATAATCGAGAATCACGTTTTTCCCTGAGCCGGCCGGCCCGACAAGAATGAGGTGCCGCCCCATAGCCATATCACGCACGACATTCTCGATATAGTGGTAGTTCGTATTCGTAAGATCTATCCGTATATCAGCGGGAATCTCTGATAGCGACTGGGGCGCTCCATTTCCCTGTTTAATTTTTATATCTTTATAGACGACATACCCATGTTCGATGCGAATACCCTGCGGATCAGGAGGAACCACAACGGGAGTTTTTATGCCAAATATGGGATCAAGTACTGCTTCAACATTTTTTATCTGTTCTTCGTCATCCCATTCATAACAATAATTCCTTTTGATAACTTCGTTTATTGTCTTATCGGTCAATGCCTCAGGATACCGGGCAATATACTTTACAATATACACCAGGGCTCGTGTGGATAAGGGACGCCCGATAAGATGACCGATATTCTTCAGCCCTGTTGCAGAATCATATCCATAGTAGGCTTTCCGTATCGAAATCGCTGCATCGACTAACGATCTCATGCATTGTATTTCACCGTCAGTAATATCTTTTCGTGAAGCAGGCAGGATATTGCGAGCAACAAGCTTTTCACGCTCTCGTGCCAAGACTAAGGCAAGCAACATTTCCTCTTCATCTTTGGGCAGATAATCGATGTCCAAAATTTTAAACCGGTTAGCAAGTTCGCCACTCAACACATTGACTTTATAGGCATCACCTTCATTAAATGTCGCAAAGACCGCAAAACCGTCACGGGCATCCACTGTCTCGCCGTTTTCTAAGGTGATTCGTCTTGATGAGAGAACCGCATTGAGCTTCTTTAACACCTCCCGCGGTGCTTTATTGATCTCATCAAGTATGATCCATTCGCCGTTTCGCATCGCGGTCACCAGAGCAGACTCGGTCCATCCAGTTCTGTTTTCCTGGCTTTCTCCAAAATTACGCCGCATTGTTATATCCCCTTCGTCAGTGTCTGCACTCAATCCCATATAATGAGCCCGTTGGTTCATAAGCTCGGCGGCCCGATAGATGAGACTATTCTTTCCGGTCCCTGCATCACCACGAAGAGCAAGACCGCGCTTCGTGTATTTTTGCTCGTTAGCATGTTTCAAGATATCGACCAGATACCGCTCATTAGTGGGCAATCGATCTTCAAAAATCTCTACCTGTTCTTTCTGTGTAGCAATTTTTTCTTTAACATGCCTATGCTCAGCATCGGACCGTTCCCACAATATCCCTTCAGGATTATATTTAAGGTATTCCGTATCTCTATCGACAATGACAGAAAACGAAGACGCCTCACCAAACGGTTTCTTTTCAACGCTCGTTCCTCCTAAAATAGAACGTGAAAAGACCGTTGTTATCGCGGCTGGTAGCCACAGAGGAGCAGTCTGAAAAGTTGAATAGAGATCAGTAATATCTGCCGTTTGTGATGGCGATCCCATAAGAGTGCAAAAACATTTGATAACGACATAGCCAAGTGCAACAAGTGCTACGAAAGGAACAGATTCAAGCCGTTTAATGATCTTCTTGAGTGTCTTGAAAAGATCCCGCACTAACTCACGGAGATCTTTGAGGTGTTTTCCTATCCCCGGGAATGTTTCTTCGACATCTTCGGTCGCAGGCCCGATTCCCCATGAACGCGCAAAGATAATATCTTCGTTCTTATCCATCAGTGTAACAACATCTTCAGAGGTTCCATCGTGATACACGCCGTCTGTTATATTACATACAATTTTTTTGGCAATTCCTCTTTCTCTATCGGCCTTTCTCATACGCTCAACAATACTTCTGAGCGCCGTTATATTATTGGTAGTTGACCTGCCGGTCCGGCCATCATCCCGATTAATAATGCGTCTTATTGTTTCATATGCCTTTTTAGGGGAATATTTTTCATGATACTCTTTTACTACTCGTGCTTTATTAGCAAAGATAACAATTTCAAACTCGACATTAGTGAAATCTTTATGGGACAATGCTTCAGCAAACGCCCATGCAGCCTCAACGGCGTATTTCATTTTTTCACTTGTCGGATATTCCCCCATCGACGGGCTTACATCAACACAAAAGGATAGGCGATAGTCCTTCTTTTTAAATTTACCGCTTTTTTGTAAGAAAATATTACGATTACCCGCCTTTACGGTTGCAAGACTATACGGGTCTATATCACGCCCCTTTGAGCGCTGCCGCCGCATTTTTGGCCTTTTATAATCGACAAGATACTGTTTCAGGTGCCTACGAATCGTTTTGACATACATTCTCACGTTTTTCCCGACCTCTGCATACCAACGCCGCTCCCCTTCGGTAAGACCGGTTCGCATCTCCATAAGACGTTTAAGGTACCCTTTGTCGTCCTCTTTGCTTGTGGTATCAAGTGCTAACTGCATTTTTTTCTGGATATCCCGAAATCCTTGGGGTGATGAAGTTCCTGCATCTTCCATAGCCGGTATTGATACGGTCATTTGCCCCGCAGGAGACGGAGAGGCTTTGCCGCTCATACCATCGTCACGACGCTTACCGTGATCGGCAGTTAAATCGTTTTGCATAGTGTCGGTTGCCTGCTTCATAAGATCCGCATTGTGGGAAACTTCGCGTGCAAGTTCCGCTATTTTTTGAAGAATTTTTTGTGTCGCACCGGCATGTTCTTCAATATCTCCGGCACGACTCCTCATTGCCGTCACATCACGTTGATCGCCGGACACACGTTCATTAATATCCTGTGCCAATGTTTTCATTTGACCGGCATGCTGATCAAAACTCAGTGCTTCATCAAGGAGTGATTCAGTCCCCTCTTTGATATCGCCGGTGATCGCACCGCCTTGTTCAGGTGACATAATAGTACGAGCTTCGTTTTCAAGTTCTTCTGCCTGTGTATCTATGTCGAACGTATCCTTACGCAGTTGTTTAGCCTGTCTGATCAGAGCTTCGATCTCTTTAAGAAGGGCGACTGCCTCTTCAGGAGTAATCTTCTCGATCCCCGCAGCCTGCCGTATCGCTCCTGCAGCAGAATCCGCAGCATGCGAAGAATCGTGGGACGGGGGAATTTGACCTTGTATCTTTTCTGCCTTTTCTTTGATCTCTTGTGAACGTTGAGCAAGTTCGTTCACCTTTTTCCGTAATGCTTCGACAATATCCGATACATTAATCTTCTGTCTTTCATGATCGTCCGCTGGTTGTGCTTCCGGCTGAAATTGACCGCTCCGTTTACCATCGCCAAAGTCGCTTCGCATGTCATCAAGTCTTTGTTCAAGAATCTTTTTTGCAATTTGGGAAACATCACGATACCTATCAGGTGCCCCAGCTGATGGTACGGTACCGGGTCTTGCTTCTCCTTTGCCTTCTCCCTGTCCTTGTCCCTGTCCTTGTCCCTGTCCTTGTCCTTGTCCTTGTCCTTCTCCTTGTCCTTGTCCTTGTCCTTCTCCTTGTCCTTCTCCTTTGCCTTCTCCTTTGCCTTCTCCTTTGCCTTCTCCTTTGCCTTCTCCTTTGCCTTCTCCTTGTCCTTGTCCTTTGCCTTCTCCTTTGCCTTCTCCTTGTCCTTGTCCTTTGCCTTCTCCTTCTCCTTTGCCTTCTCCTTCTCCTTTGCCCTCACCTGCTCCCGCTTCCCCATCGCTCGGAATCGAGCTACTATCTTCCGGTGAAACCTCAGCAAGTTGTGTTTGAAAATCTTCCAAAACCTGCTCGATATCCTGTAAGCTCACATCCATGATAGTAGTTATAATAGGCCATAGATAATTTCTAAAAAACACATAGGCATCAGCGGCTTCCATATCCCAAAATTTATAGAGCTCAATATAGTGAAATACTTTTTTCAACGCAGCACGCACTGTTGCATCTTCTATGCGTGGATCGGCTTCACCGCTCATAGCCTGATAGACAATGCCCTGTAAAAACTGAATAATCCTTATTTCTTCTCGCATGATTTCCCGTGCAACCTCGTCGTCATAGATAGCGAGTTTCTTATCATAGAGCTCCTTAATCCAGTGGGCTGTCTCAGGAAACCGTTTGATACCGTGACTGATCGAACGTAATGTTTCAAAAATAATAAACGGGACGTTGAAGAACGTATTATTCAAAAAACGATCCTCAACAACCGCCCCATCTGAATATTTCACACGGAATACTTCCTGCATCGCCAACGCTTTTCCCGCTACCTCACCGTAGTCGATAAGATCCCAGGGAATAAACCAAAAGATATTAGGCGTATCATCACCCGCTGTTTTTTCATACGCCCACATCGACGTACGCTCAGATGCCATGTCCTGAAGCGACCGTCCAGCAAAAATAACACTGTAGTCGGGAATCAACATTCGCGGCATATGGATTATCTCGTTTACCATTTTTGTTATCATGGCAAGGTGCTTACGGTTAAGACTGATCAGCGGCAACTGATTTCGTGTCTTCGGTAAATGCCGCCGGCCATAATCGAGGACAAAAGAAAGAGGGTCTATCTCTTTTTCGTGTGTTACCGTATATGCGTAAGCGCCAAGATATGCCCCGCCTAATCGTTCAAGAACTTCTTGCTTTTCCTTTAAAGAAAGATTGCGGATGAATTCGCAAGCCGCCTCATCACTGGCAACAATTGTTTCGATCAAACGAAGGAGCTCTTCAGTCCCGGGAAGCATTTTCTTTTCGTATGCATACCGCTGTGCTTCTCCGATCACGAGATCATATACTCGTTGTGTCCGCACGCGTTCTGCTTTCGATACCTCGCGGGGGATATCGAACGGAATGCCCCGCTCCCGTAAGTTAACTAATACCGTGATTGCTTGTGTGATCATTTCATTAGCCCCATCAAAAGAAATCATATTACTGAAAGCTAAATAGTGGACGATTTCATGCATAAGAAGCGCTTTTAACGCACTCTTGTCATCCTTCTGCATTACCTGGATAGTCACGTTCTTATCCATAAGCTGCAAAAACGGGTCGAAGCTGCAAAAGAAGCCGTCCAAACCTTGTGCGCTGAGACTCGTAAAGATTTCAAAATTTCCTAATATCTGTTTTAAAATATCGATGTTATATTGCACAGTGCGGATGGAGGGCGGCATCATGTTTTGGAAACTGAGCGGATAGATTAGCGGCCTGATCTTTCGCTCTAAATCCTGGCACAGGCTTTCTGTAAATCCCAGCGCCTGTAATAACTCACGAATTGCTTGATCGATAACGGCCTCTTCTCCCGGTGAAAAAGTATCCTCCAAAATGGAAAATGGCTCTCGGTAATCGACAATATAATGATCTTTATTAAATGCAGAATCACTTTTAAGATGTTTAACCGACGCTTCAATGAGATTCGGATTACCGGTCTCTTTTCTGATAGTACGCCCGATCGCGATAATTTTCTGATAGACAACTTCATACCGGTCAGCGTCTCCGCTCTGAAGAGCCCGGATAAGCATATTTTTATGTTCATAATATTCTGTAATATATGAGGTAAGTTTTGATGAAGCAATCTCTTTAGCGACAAACGCCTGTACTGCTGCCTCAAGCTCCGTATGAAGGATGGTTTGTTCTATCACGGTGGCAACGACTTGAGAATGACCTGCGAGTTTGGCAAGTTCATATAACAAGAGGGTATAAAAATAGGATTGGGCTCTATCGGACTTTTGAGATTGCAAGAAGTTCAAGAAATCTTCATCGAGGTAAATAAAGTTTCTGTTTTTGAAATGACCGAAATGTGCAACGGCGTATTCATCCGGACCGCGAATGAAAAGGCCGGGAATAGAATCGTGTGTTTTAATCGCTACAATATCTGTTTCCTTAAAGGTTTCAACAAGTTTTTTAAGATCAATCCGGTCAAACCCGACACCTCCCGGCATAGCAATAATACCGTTTCTGCCTTGAGATTTTACAAACTGCTCAAAGTGGGAAAAGAGTTTTTTGTTTTCCTTCCGTCCATCAGTAAGTCGTGCATCAGGAAGTTTTTTCTCTCTTTCAACCCCTTTAAGAAGGGTCGCATCACTCCTCTCAAATGCTTTGCGGATATGTTCATTCATCCCATACTTTTCTTTATGTAACACCTTACCTTTTCCATAGGCGGGGAACAAAGGATATTCATCAGACGTAAGGCCGGCTTCTGCCAGGTATTTTTTAAATTTATGCTGTTTATGTTGTCGCAAATATTCCCACGCCGTACCGCGCACATTGGAATCAGCATGGGTTAATAATTCTTTAATGTTGCTGTCAAGCTCCATACGCCACAGAACCAGATCTTGTTCTGTAAAATATTCTGAAGGCAAATAATATTTTGGTTTCGGGAATGCTTTTACCTCAGGAACCGCTTGTTTTATATAGGTATCATATTCACCGGGCCGATTCAGCCGTATCCATTCCCATACTGATCCACGAATATCAGGATCTTCCTCATTCAGTAACTCTTCGTACTCACCGAGACCTAAAACAAGATTCGTCGGTGTATATGAAGCCGGTGGCTCTACATATGGATAATAAGGCCCTGCTTCTTTTAAGCATGCTTTGTATCGCAATCTATCATTCACTTTTAACCATCGCCATACCGTACTCCGTTCATTATCATTGCTTGACTTGAGCTGTGCTTCAATATTAATTACATGTGGAAGCAGGTCAACAGGGGTAAACTGCTTCGGTGGGGGAAGGATGGCTCCGGTATCTTTCCTTGCCCACCCCTGTTTCCACGCCTTGAGAAGCTGTACGACAAATGGAAGTTCTTCTTTCGGAAAAGCAACACCCTTATAAAAAGATTGGTGGTCCCCCTCGTGAGTGTCCCACACTTCAATATCATAACAGTGCAGAAGCCATGACGAATCCTGTATAAGCCCTTGGTTTACATACGCCATAAAATCTTCCCCAGTTCCGTGGTCATACGAGTCGGGCTGTTCTACACCATTGAGGACATACCGGTCAGTAAAATTAATACCAATATAAATTTCACTAGAAAATATCTCCGCACCTTTTGTGGGGCCCAGAAAATGACGCCCTTTCGTCGGAAAGGTTTGTTTCGGTGGACAAAGTGTAAATTTTCTACCTTCAATGGTCACACTATCAACACCGTCCCCAATTTCCTCTGAATCTTTTTCATTAACACCAATTCCTTTTTTTTCTTTCTTCTTACCCTTTGCCTTCCATACTTTCAAGAGCTGTACGACTATATCCTCTATCTCAGTGCTATTCCTATCGTATTTTTCACTATAATCAGGATCCCGAAAAATAAGATCAAGTAAGGTCTGGATTCCTTTCTTTTTAACGATTGTCTTATCGTTAAATTGTTCGATCGTTTCAATCACCGGCATGAAGCGGTCCGACACGTCCGGTTCGTTTTGGTCAAGTTCAGTAAGCAAAGCACAGAGCGCGGAACGTTCACCGTCCGTCAATGCGTAATATGCTCCTGCCTTTGCAATGAGGGCCTGTAGCTCGCTCTCAAGATCAGGTGTAATTGTTTCATCTGATTTCCGCACTGCAAGCTCGGTTCCTTCATGGACAAGTAAAAGATACACAAAATCACGCACGGCTCCTCTTTTTTCAGGTTCACCGCTTGCATAGTACGTTTCCAGTATATTTCGCACATCATTATCAATAACAAATGCCGTGACCGGCCCCATAATGGATTCGCCGGTATACAGTCCACCCGCTGAAGGTAGATTCTTTACCCATGCGTACTCATAATCACCGATCTTTTCTTTAAGAATCTCATACAGATGTGGATGTGTCGTCTTCAGTTTATCAAAAGCTGGCTGGAGCATCGCTTCTTCAA
The DNA here is from genome assembly GCA_018823795.1 of Candidatus Omnitrophota bacterium. Lineage (GTDB taxonomy): Bacteria > Omnitrophota > Omnitrophia > JAHJGZ01 > JAHJGZ01 > JAHJGZ01. The sequence continues at coordinate 19 of JAHJGZ010000056.1, read as the reverse complement.
TCGCATCCTCGACTTCAAT
>JAHJGZ010000055.1 GCA_018823795.1 Candidatus Omnitrophota bacterium | reverse complement strand
GGATTAAACGTAAGGCGTCCTGAATAATAGGCGGTTTTGTCTCCAAAAAAATAGGCTACCCGTCCATGAGCATATTCATGAATAGTCACCGTAATAAGAAAAATACTGATCCAAAAAATAAAAACCATATGTTTATCCGATTCGATCAATCACACATCGTTTTAAGAGAAAGAAATAACCAATAAATAACGAATTGTGGACAATATGCAACGTTATTGACGGAATAAGTGTTCCTCGTTTTTCATAAAGATAAGCAAGGATAAAACCAAGAAAAAAAATGGGAATAAATGAAAATGTTGACTGGTGGATAAAAGCAAAAAACGAAGCAGTAACAATCATTGCCGCCCTAACGCCCCATTTTTTCTTGATAGCATTATAACAAAACCCCCGAAAAAATATCTCTTCAATAAAAGGGCCAATGACACATGCTAAGACTATTGAAAAACCGATAAGAAAAGGACTTTGCCTATCTTCAATTAAAAAAATATCAACAAGAGGATGCGGCGGCGGTTCAAATTGAATCATCTGCATAATAATACTGAGCAACACAATGACGGCGAGTAAATAGGGCAATATCATACTATAGCTGATTCCTCCTATTATCATATCTTTTATCACATGCGCGCCATTCAATCCGATGGTTTTAATCGATGCTTTGTATTTAATGACAATAAAGTACATAATAAAACATAATATTGCTATATCGGTAACCGTGGTATGGAGAATAATAAAAAGATTTTTATGCTGGTCGTGAAAAAACGCATCATTAATAGAACCAAACCCTATACCGGTTATAATGCTTATCGAAATAAAAAGGATGATGATTTTTGCAATATCCCCCACACCCCATGCCACCGTTGCCCCATCAGATACTCGCTCGAGAAGAGAACGCCCGTGTATGCGTTGCACAAAGAAGACAACACTCATAATGAATCCGATAATAATAAATAAAATGAACATTATAAAAGATCCGGCCGCAACAAGTGCACTATCTTTATTCTCGTTAAAAAATTTTGCAAGATAATCCTGCTCATCGCGATGGCTTTCGAAGGAAGCCTGTACCGTTTTTATCTTCTCCATCGCAGGCGATGGTGTATATTCCTCTTTTTCGGAAAGTATTAAAAAAAAGCTATAAAAAACAAGTATTCCTATTAATAACAACGAATACCCTCTTTCTCTATTTAAAAAATCTCTTATTTCAGCTATCATTGTTTACCCTACGCTATTGAAACGTCGCATACGAGATGCAACGCCTAAGGTTTGTGCAATTTTTTCCATTTCACCTATATCAACATCCGGTAAATCTAAAAACGTTATAGAAATATGGGGGATAACTTTTTTGGCTTCATGAATAAATGAAATTACTTCTTGAAAAACATTCCCTTCAAAATGGGGACGGCAAATCTTTCTATACAATACTTCATTGTGAGTGTTAAGACTTACACAGAGTTCATCAATTAATCCTTTAAGTTCAGGGAGGATATTTCGTGTATGGATGAGATTGCCGTGCCCGTTGGTATCAATACGAATATAGACACCTTTCTTTTTGAGTTGACGTGAAACTTCTTTTATAAAATCTAAACGTATAAATGGTTCACCAAATCCACAAAAAACAACTTCTTTAAAATCTCCCTCGAAGGTGTCAATGTCTTGAAGAACCGCTGAAGGATTTGGATCCTTTTGTATACGTACGTTATGCCCTTTTACAAAATCATCAAAAAATCGTGCACAAAAAGAACACTCATTCGTACAGTGTGTTGTTGTATTAATATAAAGTGAATTGCGAATCTTATAAACAGCCTTGGGGGTTACAGCAACGTCGGGAAATCCAAATAGCTGGTGACAATTCAATGTTGTGATTCGACCTACATCATCCACACTAAGGTGTCGCTCATCAGCAATACAACGGGCGGTTTCACATAAAAAAGACGGCTCATTACGTTTCCCCCGGTGGACGTGCGGAGATAAAAATGGGGAATCGGTCTCAAGCAGAAGCCGTTCATCAGGAACTAATGATACTAATTTCCGCAACATATCATTTTTCTGATAGGTAACTTGCCCCGTAAAAGATATAAACAGTCCTAGCGAAAGAGCTTCGTGAAGAACTCTCTCATCCCCAGAAAAACAATGCAATACTCCTTTAAGCGGCCCCTTCCCTAATTCTTCACGGAGAATGGTAAATAAATCATTATATGAATCACGTACATGCAAGATGAGTGGCAACGAAAGATTTTGAGAAAGTCTGAGCATCTCACGAAAAAGTTTTTTTTGATCTTCAGGTGAAGCCAACGTACGGTAATAATCAAGTCCAACTTCTCCTAATGCTACGACCTTCCCCTCGTGTGCATAGTCAGTAAGTATCGGTAACACTTCCTGCAATACGATTTGGGAAGCTTCATGTGGATGAATGCCGATAGATGCATAGACATGTGCAAACTTTCGAGCAAGTTCAATACTGAGACGTGAACTTTCGATCGTAACACCTACATTAATAATGTGACTCACACCGCTTTTATACGCACGTTCTATAACGGCGTCACGATCCTCATGGTAATTATGAAAATCTAGGTGAGCATGTGTATCAACCAACATTATTGCGTATCCTCAATTTTGGGAAAGAGCGGTTGTCCTTTTTCTAATGTTCTGCCAGGCTGTAAAACTCCCCAGGTGTTGAGCGCAGCAGCATCTACTTTACTTTCTTTTAATAAAAAAAGTATTTTTTCTGCTGTCTCTGGTAGGAAGGGTGTTAGCGCAATACCAATAAATCTAATAACTTCAAGTAAGGTATACATAAACTCGCGTAATTGGTGTTCTTTGCTCGTATCTTTCTTTAACTGCCACGGTTTTGAATCTTCAACGTATTTATTCGCATCGCTAATAAGATCCCAAATGGCACCAATTGCTGCTCGCGGATCAAATTCTTCATTAATAGCCTTCTCCAATTTTTTGCCGAGTTGCTCCGCATGTTCACGGATAGGATGCACAATCGTCTGAGGATCAATAGCCGGGATAACTCCTTTGAAATATCTTTCACCCATTGAAAGAGAGCGATAGACAAGATTGCCAAGATCGTTTGCAAGGTCACTATTGAAACGACGAATTAACAATTCCTCAGAATACGCCCCATCAGATCCTATGCTTGCTTCACGTAACATATAGTAGCGAAACGTATCAACACCATACATTGCTGCCATATTGATCGGATCGACAATATTACCACGCGATTTTGAAACTTTACTCCCTTCAATAGTCCACCATCCATGGGCTATGATATGACGCGGCTGTTCAATTCCCGCTGCCTTCAGCATAATAGGCCAGTAAATGGCATGCTGTCGCAATATATCCTTTCCGATCATATGAATATCAGCAGGCCAGACGGAAGAAAATGTTTCTTTCTTTACACTATAGCCAGGAGCACTAATATAATTAATCAAGGCATCGAACCAAACATACATAACAAACTGTTCATGATCAGGAAAAGGAATTCCCCAGGAAAGTCTTTTTTTTGGGCGCGATATACATAAATCTTCAAGCGGATCTTTCAAAAAAGAGAGAACCTCCTGCCGTTTCCCTTTCGGGATAATAAAATCAGGGTGTTCCGAAATATATTGTTTAAGCCAATCTTGATAATTCGATAGCTTAAAAAAGAAGTTCTCTTCTTCATAATGATTTACCGCTCTATGGCAGTCCGGACATTTTTTATCAGCAAGTTGAACATCAGACCAAAACGATTCACAGGGCACACAATACCATCCTTCATACTTCCCTTTATAAATATCTCCGCTTGCTAAAAGTTTTCGTACAACAATGTGTACTACTTCTTTATGGCGCGCTTCAGTGGTGCGGATGAAATCATCGTATTGGATATTCAGCTTTTTCCATGCCTGTTTAAAATGAACAACCATATCATCAACATGCTGGGTAACCTCCTTACCAAGGGAAGTAGCGGTACGTTCTACTTTTTCTCCATGTTCATCGGTACCGGTAAGGAAAAAGACCTTTTTGCCCAATAATCGATTAAAACGAGCAAAGGTATCACACAGGATGGTCGTATAGGCATGTCCAATATGCGGTTTATCATTAACATAATAAATCGGTGTTGTTATATAGTACGACTCTTTCATCCTTTCCCTTTCTTCCTTTTTAAAACCGTAATTTTTTTATGTACTGGACATCCATGCTCGGGACAGCTACATTCTGCAAATGAAATTTCCTTAACTAACCCGTCTTCAAATTCAACCATAACCTTCTTTTTAAGGATATTAACATTTCTTACCCTCACCGTTCCTTCTGGTGTTTTAAGTCTCTCGCCTTCTACCGGTAAATACGCTGAAAAATCTTTATATGTTTTATATTCATAATCAAGACAACACATGAGACGACCACAGACGCCAGAAATTTTCGTAGGATTGAGCGACATGTTTTGCTCTTTCGCCATCTTAATAGTAACCGGTTCAAAATCTTTTAAGAACGTACCGCAACAGAGTTTACGCCCGCAATGTCCTAAGCCACCAAGCATTTTTGCTTCATCGCGAACGCCAATTTGCCTCAGCTCAATACGCACTTTAAATACAGCCGCTAAATCTTTCACTAAATCTCTAAAATCGACTCTTCCTTCTGAGGTGAAATAAAATACAAGTTTGGAAACATCGAACGCATATTCCGTGTCAACAAGCTTCATAGGGAGGCGATGTTCTATTATCTTTTTTTCGCAAATGTTATGCGCTTCCCGAGATTTTTGTTTATTCTTTTTTATTTTTTCTTTATCTTTATTATCAACACGTCGAATCACCGCTTTGAGCGGTTCATCAAAAGCGGCATTTTCTATCAACTCCGTCTCTGAAACAACCTGTCCATAATCAATACCCCTGTCAGCCTCTAAAACAATATATTCACCAACATTAAATTTTATGCCCCGCGCATTATAAAAAACCACCTTCCCTGATTCCCGCATCCGCACTTGAATTACTTCAACCATTATTTAGTATCCCTTCATATAGTTAAGGCAAAAACTTTAAGACAACAAAAACTACATTGCGTATCTTAAAGCGTTGGCTGTTTGTTTTTGATTGTTAATTTTTTTTAGTATGAGATCTCCATGAGCCGCTAAATGTAAAAGTAATAGTTTTGTATTAACATTTTGTTTTAACGACTGTCGCGCATCTTCAAACAACGTAATCAACTGCACAATTTGTTCACGTGTTAGGAGCTCCGCTCGTGAAACAACATCTGCTGTTCTATCTTGATGTATCAATAATGAATGGTCTACCCCGGTTTTAATGAGAAGCATATCGTGCACGACACTGCCGATAATATATAAAAACGTATCGATTTCAGACACCGCAGTCGGCATTGAGGAGAAAAAATATTCAATAAGATCCTGTTTTAAAAATGAATCGATCACCGTATTTCGTATCGTGAGAAAATCTTCCTCCTTGTAGTGCAGTGCTAATCCAATACTTCCTTGTGCTTGATAGGCAAGATAGCGCGTTCCTTCTGTAATATGAAATTCAGAGTTTAAAATAGTACATAACCGTTCAAAGGGCAATGGAAGTAACCGAATTTCAACAAGCCGAGACAGAACGGTATCGGGCAATCTAAAAACATGTTCTATAAGCAAAACAATATGTGTATTACCCGGCGGTTCTTCAAGTGTCTTTAAAAAAGCGTTTGCCGCTTCTATGGTCAAACGTTCCGCCCCATTGATAATAACAACTTTCTTCCTTCCTTCAAACGGACGTAAGGCAACCCATGACTGCAACAGACGAATATCTTCTATTTTAATCGAGCGTAACTCCTCATCTAATCCTATCCATTTCACATCAGGATGAATATCTTCTCGTATTTTGCGGCAACTTTCACAGCTACATTCAGAAAAAGAAACTCCCTTCTCACAATTCAAACTTTGCGCAAACTGTTGTGCCAGGAGTTTTTTCCCAACACCTTCCCGTCCCGAAAAAAGATACGCATGTGCCACGTGCTCCCCCGTAAGGGCACGCTGCAACAATGTGAGGGCCATTTCTTGTCCGAACAATTTATGGGAATAAAACATTTAGTTTCCTCGTAATAATCTTCCGACCCTCATCTATGGTGCATTCTTTTATAACGCAAAAACGACGGGGATATTGTTTCGCTATGGTTAAAAAACCTTTACGGACCCGTTTATGAAATGCGAACGACTTAAGCTCCATTCGGTCACCACGACCCGCGCGTTTTAATCCTCGTCCTACATCACTATCAAGAAGAAAGGTGACCATCGGCATTACCGTACCGGTAGCAAAATTATTGATTTTCGTCGCAATCGTACGATCAAGTCCTCCCCCATAACATTGATAGGCAATCGTTGAATCTATAAAACGGTCACATAGAACAATCGTGCCCTTTTGTAACGCAGGCATAATAACTTCCCGAACAATCTGTACCCGTGCTGCATTGTAGAGAAGCAATTCACACTCAACCGTCATGTGGCTGTTTTTTTTATCAAGTAATATCTGACGAATCTTCTCACCGATTTTTGTACCGCCTGGTTCTCGTACGGTGAGGACATCGTACCCCTTCCTCTTAAGATGCTGCGCGGCCAACTTGCAATGGCTACTCTTCCCACTCCCTTCAATCCCTTCAAACGTAATAAATATGCCTTTTTTCTTTTTCATACTATTATTTCTTCTTAATGCGTGCCCCTTGAGGTGTATCTTCAATAACCCACCCAAGTGAATCTATTTTTTCTCGAATTTCATCCGCTTTAGCAAAATCTTTTTTCTTTCGCGCTTTTTGACGTTCATCAGCAAGTGTTTGTATTTCGGTAGGAACCGTATCATCAGTATCTGGTAAAATTCCTAAAACAGAGTCAATTGCGTCAAAAAAACTTAACAATTCTTCCTTATCTACTTGCGAAATAGTCTGAGCCTCAATTTCTCTATTCACGAATGAAATGAGACCCAAAATGGGAACAATTGCTTGTGCAATGTTTAAATCATCATTAAGCGCATCTTCGAAAGCTTTACGTGCATCACGAATGGGTACGCTGCAACACCCATAACCGATATCTGATAACCTACATTCTTTAACTCTTTGTATAAAATCTCTAATTCGATTGATCGATGCTTGGGCTTGTTCAATGCCTTCAAGTGTAAAATTTAATGGTTGTCGATAATTATGTGAAAGTAAAAGATAACGAATCGCCATCGGTGAATAGTCTTTATCCAAAAGACCCCGAAGGGTGTAAAAATTCCCTTTTGATTTTGCCATCTTTTCATTATTCACTAGTAAAAATTTACAATGAAGCCAATATTTTACAAACTGCTTCCCCGTTGCTCCTTCTGACTGGGCAATCTCATTCTCATGGTGCGGGAAAATATTATCTTCACCGCCGGTATGAATATCAAACGTCTCACCCAGATACTTCATGCTCATTGCAGAACATTCAATATGCCATCCCGGCCTCCCTTTTCCAAAAGGGGCTTCCCACGAAGGCTCACCGTCTTTATGTTTCTTCCACAATACAAAATCACGCGCATCATCTCGTTCATACTCATCATGGTCGACCCGTGCTCCAATAATATTTTTATCAATATCTTTTTTTGAAAGTTTTCCATATGCAGAAAACTTTTCTATTTTGTAATAAATAGCTCCATCACTTTCGTAGGCGATACCTTTATCTAAGAGCACTTGAATTAAATCGATCATTTCTTTTATATGTTCTGTTGCGCGGGGATAGTGCTCGGCACGTTCGATTTTTAATGCATCTAAATCTTCAAAAAATGCTTCTATGTATTTTTGTGTATACTCATTGAGTGATACACCAGCCTCCGAGGCCCCGTTAATCGTTTTATCATCGATATCGGTCACATTCATTACGTGTAGTACGCTGTATCCTTTGTACTTTAAATAACGTCTCAATAGGTCTTCAAAAATATACGCACGAAAATTACCGATATGTGCATAATCATACACGGTTGGGCCACAGGTATACATACACACATGCCCTTTTTTACAAGGAATAAATTTCTCTTTCTTCGCGGTGAGCGTATTATACAGTTTGAGTCCCATCGCCTTTATCCTCTTTCGTATCAACAACACGTACCGCCTGTTCTATACGTTTCAAACAGTTATTTTTGCCAAGCAAAATAACGAGTTGCTTTAATTCCGGTCCATGTTCTTTTCCGGTCAGAGCAATTCTCAACGGCAAGAATAATTCTTTTCCTTTTACTTTAACCCGCTTTTTAAGCTCTTTGAGCACTTTATCAAAATTATCTTCATCTAACTTTTCTGTTTGTTTTAAAATCTTTGCTAATTCACTTAAAATTAACTTTGCATTTTCTCCTTTTAACGGTTCGATAGTATCAAACTCGATTTCATCACTAAAAAGTTGTAACCGCTCTTTCAGTTCATCAAAACAATGAATATACTCCTTAAAAATAAGCAAAACCTTTTCATACCATTCTGGTCGTATTGTAAAGACAGCCTTATCAACAATCTTTTCCTGTAAAATATGCTGCATACTTAGTTTGACATAATCACTATCGCTCAACCTGCGAATATGTTCACCACCAACCCAATCCATTTTCGTCCGGTCAAAGATTGCAGCAGAACGAGAAACTCGTTTTAATGAAAATTTCTTCTGTAATTCATCAAAGCTGAAAATCTCTTCGTCCGTCCCACTCGACCATCCTAAGAGTGCCATATAATTACAGAGTGCATACGGAAGGTAACCCATCCGGCGATATTCTGTAATCGACATCGCACCAAAACGCTTACTCAGTGGTTCACCGCCGGGACCCATGGTTAATGGTATATGAGCAAACTGTGGTACTTGAAAGCCACAGGCTTCAAAAATAGCAACGTGACGCGGGGTATTTGAAAAATGGTCCTCGCCACGAATAACATGCGATATCTTCATCATGCCATCATCAACACATACTGCAAGATGAAATGTTGCCTTACCATCTGGCCGTATAATAATAAAATCTCCAATGAGACTTGCATCGAACTCAACATCCCCTCTGATAATATCCTTCACAGTCAGTTGACCATCCGGCATCTTAAATCGAATACTCGGTTGTCGTCCTTCTCTTTCAAATTGTTGTATTTTTTCAAGAGTAAGATTACGGCAATAGTTATCATAACGAGTCGATTGACCTTCAGCAAGCTGCGCTTTTCGGCGCAGTTCTAATTCCTCTTCGGTGCAATAGCAGTAATATGCCTTACCCTCGGTCATCAATTTGCGTGCGATCGATATATAAAGAGCAAACCGTTCAGATTGCAAGTAGGGACCATATTCACCCTCACTATCCGGACCTTCGTCCCATGTAATACCCAGCCACTTCAAATCATCATAAATTTGGTTTATGTATTCTTTCTTTGAACGTTCCTTATCGGTATCTTCGATCCGTAAAATAAACTTTCCACCATTATTTTTTACAAATAGATAGTTAAAAAGTGCCGTTCGGACATTACCGATATGGAGAAACCCTGTTGGTGATGGTGCAAATCGAACGCGAATCATACGTTAGCAAACTCCTTTTTTATAATAATACATTTTTCCACTCTTAATTTATTTATTGCCGCATATTTTATTTCTGAACTATTGTTACCACAGCCTGTGCTGAAACAGAATAACCAGCTCCTTCACTTTCTAAACCCTCTTTTGTCTTTGCTTTTATGTTTACCTGTGTTGTATCGAGACATAAAATGTTTGCTACGCTCTTTGTAATAGCGTCTTTAAATTTTCTTAAGTTTGGTCTTTCAATAATAACGGTTGCATCCACGTGTGAGAGTACAAAACTTTTCTTATGAATCATATCCATTACTTTAGACACAAAATAGCGACTCGCTCTATTCTTATACTTTGATTGAGTATCGGGAAAATGTTCGCCAATATCACCAAGAGAAGCCGCGCCTAAGAGGCCATCAGCAATAGCATGGAGAAGCGGATCACCATCTGAATGCCCCAAACATCCTTTATGAAACGGAATTTTAATGCCACCGATCATCAAAGCCCTGCCTTCAACCAACCGATGTATATCATATCCCATTCCGACTTTCACCATAGGAAGTTCCTTTATTCTTTTTGCAAGGTTATAATCCGTGACCGTTGTTATTTTAAGATCTATATTGGAATTTTTAAAAACCTTTACCGTTCCGCCAATAGCCTCAACGAGTGATGCTTCATCAGTAAACGTTGCCGATTCTTTTTTTACCTGTTCAAATGCTTTTATGAGAATTTTTTTCTTGAAAAGCTGCGGGGTTTCAGCTTCCCATAATCCGTCTCTGCTGATAGTCCTGATTATCCGGCCGTTCTTGACTTCTTTGATGGTCGGAACAACTGGTTTTGCAACAATAATACCATCACTCGTACCTATTTTTTTTACCAGATGGCTAATCAATGCGTGAGTAATAAATGGCCGCACTGCATCCTGAATAAGAACATGAGAAGACGATCGTGCAACATATGCTAAACCGTTTTTTACGGAATCTGTTCTTCTCTTTCCTCCTGCAACAATTCTTTTTACCTTTTTAAGGCCTGCTTTTTTTACCATTGTATCGAAACAAAATGACCGATCGTGACGGCGACATACAATAATAATTTCTCGTATAGAGGAGCAACGCTCTAACTCTAAAAGAATTGTCTCTAAAATAGTAGAAGAACCAAACGGCCAAAATTGCTTCGGCCGTGCTTCACCTTTTTGAGCAACCATTCTTTTTCCGATTCCCGCAGCAGGGACAATAGCACTAATCTTCATTATGATTTCCTGCTTGCTGGTTCAAAAAACAAATCGTAGGCATCTGCCAAAGTTCCAACCTCCCGCACGGAAATATCCTGTGTTAGTTTTTCTTTTAGATTTTTTTTGGGAACCACGACCTGTTTAAAGCCTAAACGAGCGGCTTCTTTAATACGTGATTCTAATCTCTGTACCTTGCGTATTTCGCCGCCTAATCCCACTTCTCCAATGACCACTATCTGGGGAGAAATAGTGACCATAGTAAAACTCGAAATAATAGCTAAACAAAGAGAAAGATCGCACGCTGCTTCTTGAAGTTTCAATCCTCCAACTGCCTTGATGAAAACATCATATCCTGCAAAATTTAACGTAAGCGATCGTTCAATCACTGCCAAGAGGAGTGACACCTTATTGAGTTCAACCCCCAATGCTCGACGGAGAGGGTTATTAAACGAAGTCTTGTTTGTTAATGCTTGCACTTCAACTAAAAAGGGCCGCCTCCCTTCCATAACGGCTACCGTTACTCTTCCCGGTGTAATATTTTCCCCGTCAGGCAGAAAAATACTTGAAGGATTCGCAATGTGCCTGAGCCCTTCCTCTCGCATCTCAAAAACACCAATTTCTCCTGTTGCTCCATACCGATTTTTTACTGTCCGTATGAGGCGTAACGATTGATAGCGATCTCCTTCAAAATAGACAACAACATCAACCATATGCTCAAGAGTCCGTGGGCCTGCAACGACCCCGTCTTTGGTTACATGACCGATTAAAAAAAGAATAAACCCCTCTTCCTTCGCCATTTGACTAAGCTTAAACGCTACTTCACGAACTTGCGTTATGGTGCCAGGAGAAGAAGGAACGGCCGGATCAAAAACCGCCTGTATTGAATCAACAACAACTAATATCGGTTGTAAATCTTGAATATGCTGTGTGAATTCATCAAAATTATTTTCTTGAACAATATATATATTATCACTGCATATACCGAGTCGTTGAGCTCGTTCACGTATCTGTTCAAGAGACTCTTCAGCAGAAATATAGATAACATTCTTCCCATACGTTTCAGTCACTGTCGAACATGCTTGTAACAAGAGCGTTGACTTACCAATCCCTGGCTCTCCTGCCAGTAAAACGGTCGTATGTGGATAGAGACCGCCACCTAAAACTCGATCAAGTTCACTATGATCGAGGAGTATCCTTTCTTGTTCATAGCGCTTGATACTGCTCAACGGTTTAATAAATTCTTTGGAACGACTCGCCGCTTTAATTCGTCGACGACCTTTGTCCCCCGCAGTAATGGTCATTTCCTTAAACGTATTCCACGATTTACACTGAGGACATTTGCCCAACCATTGCACGGAATCGAATCCACACTCATCACAAAAATAAACCGTTTTTTTCTTCGCCATAAGAACACCCTTTTAAAAATGCATGACGCCCAAGAGCACGTCTTGAGCGTTGAGTAGTCGAAATGAATCTATCACCGAAACAAGATACGTAAATATATACTTAAAATATCCCTATCTTTTTTTCTTTTCCTCCTCCGTCTCCTTTTGTTCATCGTCACGGCGTTTGTCTTTTTTCATCAATCTCCAGGGATGAAGTTTTATCTCACGTACCAATTCTTTCATTTCGACATACAGTTCATCATTTTTAATCAATTGGCCTAACGTCCCTTCGCCCTGGTCAATTGTTGCTAAAATACTTTGTAAGTGGTCAAGAGACGTTTCCATATCGTCAACAACTGCATTAACATTATCTACAACAGTATTAATATCTAATTTCTTTTCTATGATCATCTGATTCATATAGCGAAGGAGTTCACTCATATCAAGAATCATCAGGTGTAATGCCTCCTGTGTCTTTTCGTCCCCGAGAATCTTATCCATTTTCGTCGCCATTGTCTCAAATGATTTTGCAATTGCTATCCCCTTCTCCATAAGCATCTCCATAGGCACCGGATCGATCCCCATAATACTATCACCGTCCTGTAACAAACGCCCTTCGGTTTCTCCGGCTGAAATAATTTCGATGTGCGTCTCATTTAAAGCAAATGCTCCTAAAATATACACCTTTGAATTTTCCCTAACATTAACGTCTTCCCGCAGCCAAAGTTCTGCTATTGCTTTTGGTTTCTGGGAAACTTCATCATATTTAACATATACCTTGTTTACCTCTCCTACACGAAGACCGGCAATACGAACCGGCGCCCCCTTATCGAGGCCTGCAGTATAATTAAACGTTGCTTTAATATAGTAACCGGCGCGCAAAAAATACACACCGCTAATAAAAAAGATAATAACAAAAAAGATCGCTATTGCCAGCAGAACAAAAAATCCTACTAATATTTCTAATCGTGTTTTATTCATTTTTTCATCCTTTTATTGTTCGGTTTAATTTTTATATACCGCTTCTGATTATGGGTGATTGGACCTTCTGCACTTCCGGTAATGAATTGCTGTACAATTTCATTCGAGGTCTTTTTGATTTCATCGGGTGTTCCAATTTCAACAATTTTCCCCTCATAAAGCATTGCAATGCGGTCTGCAACTTTGTAAGCGCTTGCCATATCATGGGTTACTACTATAGACGTTACTTTAAGTTTCCTGTGTAATTCGACAATTAAATCATTAATAGCATCGGCCATAATCGGATCTAATCCGGTCGTTGGTTCATCATACAGAATAATTTCTGGGTCATAACAAATTGCGCGCGCCAATGCAACTCGTTTTTTCATACCGCCACTTAATTCGGCAGGCTTTAAGTTTTCAATCCCTTCTAACCCGACCATCTGTAATTTTTCTGCAACAATGTCTTTTATTTCATCCACATTAATATGGGTATGCTCAGATAGAAAAAAACCGACATTTTCTCCCACGGTTAATGAATCAAACAGTGCCGAACCTTGAAAAAGCATTCCAATTTTTAAACGGAGTGAATTTAATGCTTTTGTATCAAGCAAAAAAACATCTTGATCATCTATGTGAATTGCTCCCTTCTCAGGATACATTAATCCCATAATATGCTTCAATAAGACACTTTTTCCACATCCCGAACGTCCAATAATGACCAATGTTTCACCCGTTTGAACCTGCAAATCAAGGCCACAGAGCACTTGATTTTTTTCAAACATTTTATATAAATCAATAATATCGATCATCATTCTTCCTTTTAGGGAAAGACAAAGTAAAAAATTGCTGTAAAGAAACAGTCAGAAGCGATAATAAGAACAAGTGAGGTAACAACCGAGATCGTTGTTGCCTTACCAACGCCTTCTGCCCCACCACTGGTGCGAAAGCCTTGATAACAACCAACGATTGCAATGATTGCCCCAAATGCAAACGATTTTATTAAACCAGTAAAAACATCTTTAAATATCAAAACATCAAAACTATCACGAATATAAAGACTTGATCCAATATCAAGTTTAAGAACAGCAACGATGTAACCACCGAACATACCAATAAAATCAGCATACACAGTCAGGAGTGGCAACATGAGAACAGCTGCAATAAAACGAGGAACAACAAGATACTTTATCGGATCTGTTCCCAGCGAAACTAAAGCATCAATTTGCTCGGTCACTTTCATTGTTCCGAGTTCTGCCGTAATCGAGGCGCCGACTCTTCCCGCAACCACCATCGCCGTTAACACCGGTCCTAATTCCCGGATAATAGAAAGTGACACAAGCCCCGCAGTATAGCGGACAGCATTAAATGTGCGTAATTGATAGGCTGATTGAAGAGCCAGAACCATTCCGGTAAAGAGCGCTGTTAGTAAAACAAGTGGCAAGGACGTGACACCAATCTTATTCATTTGATCCATAATATGCGACCGGCGCCAAGCTGCGGTAGCCATTGAATACAGTGTCTTTGCAAAAAGGATAGAAATACCGCCGGCTTCTCGAAATAGTTCGATACTTTTAGAACCGAAAGCAGCAAGAGCATGTCGGATGGCAAGAATTTTTTTTCTGTATTTAAATTGCATAGTACCCCTAAAATGTTATTCGGTGTTTTAAACTAATCATTTCTTCATCTTCCTCATCTTCAAATGAAAGACTAATACTCTGATCTTCTCTATAATTATATTCTAAACTGACTTCTCCTTCATGAGAAGAATCTTCTTCTTTACTTTGCTGTACGTCACGTTCGACGTTTAGATTAACATTATCGGTAACTTTCTTTTTCAAGACAACGGTGTCGGCACCCTCGCTCTTACTCAAATCCCACCCCCGCCACAAAATAATTTTTTCACTCGATTCTAACAGTACATCATGAAAAACATTTTTCTTGGTAAAATCAACTTTACCGTTCAAGTAAAATATATTACTTGAACGATAAATTTTTGAATCTTTTAAGGCAAG
This sequence comes from Candidatus Omnitrophota bacterium, assembly GCA_018823795.1. Taxonomy (GTDB): domain Bacteria; phylum Omnitrophota; class Omnitrophia; order JAHJGZ01; family JAHJGZ01; genus JAHJGZ01. The sequence continues at coordinate 43,745 of JAHJGZ010000055.1, read as the reverse complement.
CACATATCTATTGCCAGAAAAGTTTATAGAAGTCTTTTTAAAATCAAATCCCCTAAATTGCCCTGCCCCACTACTGAGGTAGCCTTCGATACGGGGATCATCAAGACTCCCGAAGACTTTTATCCGTCAACTAATTGTGGCTTCGATATCATTTGGTATGACATAGCCACCGAACGATTCACAATCCTGTAAATTTAAATCGGTAATGGTAAACAAACCATCCATTTCCCGTGGTTCATTAAAATTAATATTGCCGGTCAATGCATACGCCTTTCCCCAACTACAATGTATATTTCGAACTGCATCAGCGTACAACGTAAAGGTCCCTTTAAAATCATTGAGCGGCGTATAATTAAAGATCATATACTCGGTTTCAATAGTACCATTGAAAACTAATGCCTGATCGCGCCAAAATGAAACATCAGGTTCAAGTTCTATATACCCAACGGTCACAAAATCATAATCAAGCAATGAAACATGATTTAACGTTATATTCAATTTCATTACATAGTCCGTATGTAAAAATTGACATTGCACCTCTTGGTTGGCTTTCTTAAAAAATATTGTATAGATTCCCTCATTAAAGGAAAAATCCCCTTCAGAGACGTAATCATCATTAATGGTGAGCTCACGTACTGCAAACCCACCTTCCTTGAGGTCAATAGCACCACGATACGTATAGTGATAACGAGCAAGACGTATTTCCCCTTCAATTTTTAGATCAGAATAGATGCCAAAGATCCGTACGGTCGAAGTAATATGTTTCGTATCAATTGAAAAATGTAAATCTAATATCGGTTTTTCACTATACTGCGTGATAGTTCCGGTGAGTCGAATAGGAACATCTCGAATAAAAAATGTTATCTCTTCAATAGTAATTATCTCATTCGAGATACGTACTTTCCCGCGTAAATTATTTATCGGAGCAAACGTAGGAGACGCAATCGTAATATTATCTAAAGAAATATCCAATTCGCATATTTTTGTCTTTTCGTTAAAGAAGCCATTCAGTCCAATAGCTCCTGCAATATCACCCCCGCCGCGTGCTTTGAATTTCAGTGCAAGTGTGTGTAAATCATAGGGCTTAACATATCCATTAATATGTTCAAATAAAAACTTTGTTTTAATATTCGGCAATACATAGCACACTGCCCCATCGCGAATCTCAAGCAACACATTACTTTTCCCCCATGAAAAAGCTTGATTCAAAAGGTTGTCGGGAATTTTAAATCTGTTAAATTCAAGCGTCGGTGTATACAAAGAAACTTTATTCGGAGCAGCAAAATTTATTTTAAAAAAATTAAATATGTTATATTTAAAAACGATTGTTTTTATATCAACAAGATAAAAGAACTTTTTTTTCAGCTGTTGATTTACTCGTAATCCGCTTAAAGAAACATATTTAAATAAACCGACTTTTACCGCTCCGATTTTCACTCGTGCATCAAAAAGTGACCCGACTTTCTCTTCAACAAGTCCTTTAATATCAGATAAAAAAACATTCCGTTTAAAAACAACCAAAAAATGACTCAGAAAAAGAACGACGAGGAAAATACATATTCCGATAATAATAATTTTACGAATCATTGGAGCGGTAACTATCCTTATTCAAGTTCAAAAACTATTTTACCCTCGCCACATTCAGCTTTTATCGTATCGCCCGCTTTAAATTTACCTGCTAAAACATCTTCTGAAAGTACATTTTCGATATACCGTTGAATAGTTCGTTTCAACGGCCGCGCGCCATAGACAATATCAAATCCTTTCTCAATTAAAAACGTAATCGCGCCCTCAGAAAGAATGAGTTCCAGTTGTTTTTCTTTAAGACGCTTACGAACTTCTGCTAGTTCTATATCGATGATAAGATATAAATGCGCTTTGGTTAATTGATGGAATACAATAGTGTCATCAACCCTATTTAAAAATTCCGGTCGAAAGACTTTTTTTGTGGCATCAAGCAATTTTTTCTTCAGCGTTTCAAAATCGGGTACTTCGTCACCCGACTTAAATCCAATGTCCGTTTGTTTCTTTATAAGATCGGCTCCCACGTTTGATGTCATAATAACAATGGTATTCCTAAAATCTACTTTTCTCCCATATGAGTCAGTAATACGTCCTTCTTCCATAACCTGCAGGAGAATATTGAAAACATCAGGATGTGCTTTTTCAATTTCATCTAACAGTACAACTGAATACGGCCGTCGTCTCACTTTTTCTGTCAGTTGTCCACCTTCTTCATAGCCAACATATCCCGGCGGTGCACCAACAAGACGAGATACATTAAATTTTTCCTGATATTCAGAACAATCAATCGTTATTATCGAATCTTCATTACCAAACATGAAATCAGCCAACACGCGCGCTAAAAGAGTTTTTCCCACGCCGGTTGGCCCCAAAAAGAGAAAACAGCCAATAGGACGACGGGGATCTCTCAGCCCACTGCGTGAACGTCTAATAGCATTCGCAATAGCGCTGGCTGCTTCTTCCTGTCCAATCATTCGTTGATGTAATTCTTCTTCGATTTTCAAAAGCCGCGCTGTCTCCTTTTCTTCTAACCGAATAAGTGGTATCCCCGTCCACTTTGAAACAATATGCGCAATGTCTTCTGCGGTAACCGTAACCTCAACCTCTGTTTTTGCTTCCTTCCACTTTTTTTTCTTTTCTTCTAATTCTTCTTTTGTCTTCCGTTCTTCATCACGAAGTTTTGCTGCCTTCTCAAAATCTTGTGACTTAATCGCTTCCTCCTTCTCAATACGAAATGCTTCTATTTGTTTCTGCCATTGTTTTATATCAAGCGGCGTCGTCATAACAGAAAGACGAGCACGTGACCCTGCTTCATCAATCACATCAATGGCCTTATCAGGTAAAAAACGACCGCTAATATACCGATCAGATAACTTTACCGCCGCTTCAATAGCCTCATCAGTAATTTCCGCTCGATGGTGTGCTTCATAACGATCACGTAATCCTCGAAGTATTGCAACTGTCTCTTCACATGACGGGGGATCAACGTTAATAGTCTGAAATCGACGCGCAAGAGCAGAATCTTTTTCAATATATTTCCGATACTCATCAAGCGTTGTTGCACCCACACATTGAATTTCACCGCGTGAAAGAGATGGCTTTAATATATTTGATGCATCAATAGCACCTTCAGCACCACCAGCACCAACTAACGTATGCAATTCATCGATAAAGATAATAACATCCTCAGAGCGCCGAATTTCATCCATGACTGCTTTGATGCGTTCTTCAAATTGTCCACGATATTTTGTACCCGCTACCATTAATGCCAGATCTAAAACAACGACCCGCTTATTCGCTAATATTTCAGGGACATCCCCTGCAACAATCTGTTGTGCCAATCCCTCAACAATAGCTGTTTTTCCAACACCTGCCTCGCCTAAAAGCACCGGATTGTTCTTGGTTCGCCGTGATAAAATTTGAATAATACGTTCTATCTCATCTTTTCGACCAACAACGGGGTCTAATTTTCCTTCGCGTGCCATATGACTTAAGTCACGTCCAAATGCATCAAGAGCGGGTGTTTTCGTACGCGGCTTTTGTCCGCCGCCGCCGCCGCCGAAACCTGTCTGATCTTGCGGCGTTGCAGCTCCTAGGAGTTTAATAACCTCAGAACGAATTTTATTAAGATCAAGGCCGACGTTCATTAATACGTGGCTTGCAACTCCCTCTCCTTCTTTCACCAATCCTAAAAGAAGATGTTCCGTCCCGATATAATTGTGCCCGAGACGGCGCGCTTCATCCATAGCAAGTTCGATAACTTTCTTCGCTTTTGGTGTAAAGGGAATGTCACCGGCAACAACGGTACTCGGTCCAAATTGTACCAGTTTTTCTACTTCTAAACGAAGCGTATCCAATCCTAATCCCAAATTTTGGAGCACTGCTGCAGCAACATTTTCTCCTTCTTTAATCAATCCCAACAGTATGTGCTCTGTCCCAATATAATCATGGTTAAAGCGACGCGCTTCTTCTTTTGCTAAAATAATAACTTTTCGTGCTCGTTCTGTAAATCGATCAAACATAATAAACACCCTCCATCTTGGTTAAATCTAATGCTAATAATATTTCACTATCTATTATTTTTCTGCGTACGCACCTACGATACTGTATTGTGTATCTATCTTTCTTCCCTCACTTTTTTATAACATATTAATGGTCTTTAAATATTGTCGTATAATTTGGGCTCGTCTAATATCACGTTCTTTAGGAGAAATAGTTTTACCCGCCAATAATTGCAGATGTGCTGGTTGCGTTACGATAAAAAGTTCATTTAACTTTTGACGATCTAAATCTTTAATAATATTTAAATCAACACCTAACCGAACCATCGAAAGAAGAGACGTTGTCTCCTGAGAGGTCATTAAGTGAGCACATTTTAATATTCCAACCGCACGCCAAATTTGATCATAGAGCTTATCACGTTTTTTGCTCTGCAATGCTATTCGTGCTTCCCGTTCATGTTCTATGATTTGTTTAATAACTTTTTCTAAATCGTCGATGATTTTTTCTTCATTTTTTCCCAAGGTGGTCTGGTTAGAAAATTGAAAAAAATTACCGCTTGCTTGTGTCCCTTCCCCGTACAGGCCGCGAACTGCCAAGTTTAATTTACCGATTGCTTGCAATACTTTGTTTATCTGTTTTGTCATAACAAGAGAGGGAAGGTGCAACATACATGAGGCACGCAGCCCCGTGCCAACATTTGTTGGACACGCGGTAAGATATCCCAAATGCTGATGAAATGCAAAAGGCAAACTTGCCTCAAGTTCACTATCAACTTTATCGATCATGCGCCATGTTTCCATCAAGTTAAAACCAGATTGAAGGACCTGAATACGCAAATGATCTTCTTCATTGATCATAATACTGACGATTTCATCTTCACTAAATGAAAGAGCACGTATCCCCTTCGCTTCTGCATGCTCACGGCTAATAAGATGTCGCTCCAACAATAGTTGTCTTCCGAGAACATCTAATGATTCTAATAATACGACTTTATCTGCCTTTAAATAATTACTTTTTTTCGTTGCCGCAATTATTTTATCAACCATTTCCTTTGTTTCTTGTTTGTTTAAAAATGCTGCAAATTTATATCCCGCGATATTTCGTGCCAAACGAATACGACTCGAGATAACAATATCATTGCTCGGTCCGGTTCCTTTGAGCCATTCCCCTGACTTCTTGAGCAACTCTTTAATATCAAAGGTGTCCATACTTATGACGGTCGTCCTTTTTTGTTAAGCTTTTTTTCAAACATTTTAATTTTATCTCGTATCTGAACCGCTTCTTCAAATTCTTCGAGCGCAATATGTTTTTTTAACTTTTCAGAAAGTTCTTTAATTTCTAATTCGATTTTTATACTACCACTCAAACGTGACGGTCGTTTGCCAAGATGCTGTGTTGAGCCGTGCACCCGTTTAATGAGCGGCATTAAAATCGTCTGAAATGACTGATAACACATTTCACATCCCAAACGACCACTCTTTTTAAAATCCTCGTAGGTAACCCCACACGATGAACAACGTACATCAACGTCTCCACCCTCTTGACGCGCAGTAAAATCAAAAAGTCCCGACAGAATGTCATCAAAAGACACCGGTGGTGAAGTGTTCACCTCTTTTTCTTTAGCGCAGTATTCACAAATATGAAGCTCGACTATTTTATTGTTAACAATTTCTGTTAAATGTATCGTTGCTTCATTGACTCCACAGCTTTGGCACACCATATTTTTTCACCTAAATTGTATACCGCACACCATCAGTTGCGGTTAATTGTTTGAACAGTTTCATTAGCTTCGTAGTACAACTCCCTGGTTTACCCGTGCCAATTTGGCGTTCGTCAATTTTTATAACCGGAATAACTTCAGCTGCGGTTCCGGTCAAAAATACTTCATCCGCATTGTACAAATCATGACGCGTTAAAATACTCTCCTGGCACGCAATCGTATGTTTCTTTGCCAATTCAATAATGGCATCCCGTGTTATTCCTTTCAATGCCCCGACATACGATGGCGGAGTATGGAGACTTTTATTTTTAATAATAAAAATATTATCTCCGGTACATTCAGCAACAATCCCATTATGATTAAGCATAATAGCTTCATCATAGCCACCCATACCAGCCTCAATCTTAGCCATAATATTGTTAAGATAATTCAGGGATTTGATAGCCGGACTGAGCGCATTCGGTATATTTCTCATGGTAGGAACAGTAATAAGTTCAAGTCCCGTACGATATAATTCCTTCGGATACAGAGCAATCTTATCAGCAATAATAACAATACTGGCTTTTTGACATTTTTTAGGATCTAATCCTAGATCGCCACGACCTCTACTGACAATAAGCCGGACATACGCATCTTTCAGTTTATTCATTTTGAGCGTTGTGAGTACCGCAGCGGTCATTTCTTTCTTCGTCAAAGGAATATCTAACATAATGGTATGGGCAGACTCATAGAGACGATCGAGGTGCTCTTTAAATCTAAAAACAAGCCGATCATAGGAACGTATTCCTTCAAACACACCATCACCATATAAAAAACCGTGATCAAAAACTGATATTTTTGCATCTTCCTTTGAATACCATGTTCCATCAATATAAATTTTAAGTGTCATAACGTACTTACTCCTTTTAATGAGTCCCTTTCCATTATTTAATCTAATAATTTGGAAGGGACGAATTAACCCAGCACCCAGTTGCATTATGTTGTTCTGCTGGGTGCTGGGTACGTTCCGACATTACATTTTAGTTTCGCTTTCGCTCACTAAAATGTGTCGTCACATAATACCCCATCTTTTAAGCGATATACATTTTGTTGCTCTCGTACAAAACTCTCTTCGTGGGTAACAACACAAAAAGTTTGTTTTTTTTCTTTATTTAACGTTACCATAAGATCATAAATGATACGCGCGTTTTCTTCATCAAGATTTCCTGTCGGCTCATCACAAAAGACAATATCCGGATCATTCACTAATGCCCGTGCTAACGCAGCACGTTGCAACTCACCGCCTGATAGTTGGCTCGGAAGATGCTTTTTTCTTTCCGTAAGACCAACGATTGATAGCAACGTATCAACATTTTTAAAGTCTTTTTTCCGTGCAATAAGTCCCGGTAATATGACATTTTCCCACACCGTTAACTCGGGAAGCAAATGATAAAATTGAAAAACAAAACCTATCTTTTTATTCCGAAATTCGGCCTTTTCTTTTTCGCGAAGGTTATTTATATCAGTGCCTTCTAAATAGATCTTCCCTCCATTTGGCCGGTCTAATCCTCCCAAAATATGCAGTAATGTCGACTTTCCCGATCCTGAACGTCCGAGAATGAAACACATTTCACCTCCTCGAAGCTCAAGATCAACCCCTTTTAATACTTCCACGTCTTCAGCAGAAACACGGTACGTTTTTTTCACGTCCTTACATTGCAATAATATCTCACTCATAACGTAAGGCTTCCACCGGGTTAAGTACGACTGCACGTCGTGCCGGATACAGTCCAGCAATCACCGATATCAAAAGAGCACTGACTATGATTATCATGATATCATGCGGATTAATCTGTGTTGGTATTTCATTAAAATAATAAATATCACTCGGAAAAATCTCAAATCCCGTTATTTTTTCTATCCCCGCAGCAATGCTGTTTACATTAAACGTTATTGCAAGCCCGGCAAGCGCACCACCGACGACTCCTAAAACACCAACTATCATTCCCTGGAAAAGGAATATTGTTGCAACAGAACCATTTCTCGCTCCTAATGCCTTGAGAATGCCGATATCTTTCGTTTTCTCCATGACCACCATAATAAGCGTTGAAATAATATTAAATCCCGCAACTAAAATAATTAAAAAAAGTAACACCGACATAACATTCTTCTCAACTTTGAGCGCAGAAAAAAAACTCTTATTCATATCAATCCAGCTTTGTGTCCAGTACGGATAGCCCAAATGTAACTGAATCTTATTTTTGATTCGGTCTGCAATAAATACATCCCGTACTCGAATAGCAATGCCGCTACTCGTATCGCCTAAATTAAATAAGTCTCGCCCCTGGTCAATAGACACAAGCACAAGAGACGAATCCATGCTATTCATACCAAATTCAAAAAGAGCACTGACGTGATACGTACGTGTTTTCGCTCCCTTCGGCAACAATTTCATCTTTTTTTCCATCGATGGTGAAATAACCTGCACCATATCGCCAATACGAACATTAAGAAGACGAGCCACTTGATACCCAAGCGCAATGCTCCCCACCGGTTCGCCCCCTTCTTCCAGCACCGTATCTTCAAAGAGCGTTCTCAGAGAACCTTGTTTAACATACGTTTCAATTCCCTGTATGCTTTCATCCGTTTTGCTTAATCCTTTAATTATCGCCCCTGTCGCATTTGTCGCAGAACGAACAATAACCTGTCCTTCTACATACGGGGCTATGGTAACAATATCAGCAAGGTTGAGTTCTTTGATCGTGCCAATCACCTCATGCGCGTTATCGACACCGCCCGACTTTAGAACAAGCACATGGGGATTCGCACCTATCATTTTCGTTTTTAGCTCACGGTCAAATCCACTCATGACCGAAAGAACAACAATTAATGCCATCACCCCAACGGCAATACCGGCAACTGAAATAAACGATATCAACGAAATAAAACCGTGCCCTCTTCGATGCGTGATCTGTTTTAATGCGATCAAGTATTCGTACTGCATTCTTCCTCGTGTTTCTCTGGCCTGAGCTGCGGAAATAAAATAACATCCCGGATAGAATGTGAATTGGTCAGGAGCATTATTAATCGGTCAATGCCGATCCCTAATCCGCCTGCCGGTGGCATTCCGTGCTCGAGCGCCGTTAAGAAATCCTCATCAATTTTTTTGTCTTTATTCAGTGTTTCCCGTTGTTCTTCAAACCGTTCGCGCTGATCAAAAGGATCATTAAGTTCTGAATACGCATTCGCAAGTTCCATATTATTAATAAAGAGTTCAAACCGATAGACAAGCTCCGGATCATCTTCCTTACGTTTTGCAAGCGGTGTCATAAACACCGGATAATCAGTAACAAATGTCGGGTTAACTAAATCGGTCAGGACATACTCATCAAAAGCCAAATCAAGAAAATCGGCTTCTTCAAACTCTTTATTAAATTTACCGGCTAATTTTTTATCAGCCCGTACCACATCAGCGGCTTTACGTTTCCTGAAATCAACACCTGTTTTCTCTTTGAGCGCATCATAAAAACGTATCCGTTTCCATGGTCGTGTAAAATTAATCCTTTTTTCACCATAGGGTATTTCTTCTTCACCATTTATGTCCTTCACCAACAGAGTAATTAACTCTTCGGTCAGCTCCATCATATCTGTGTAGTCAGCATAACTTTGATAGAGTTCGAGCATGGTAAATTCCGGATTGTGGCGGACGGAAATCCCTTCATTGCGGAAATTTTTCCCAATTTCAAACACCTTATCAAATCCACCGACCAATAATTTTTTTAGATACAATTCCGGTGCAACCCGTAAATAAAGATCACAATGCAGCGCGTTATGATGCGTACAAAATGGTTCTGCTTTCGCGCCTCCCGGTATCGGTTGTAAAATTGGAGTTTCCACTTCAATAAATCCCTTACCCGATAAAAAAGAGCGCATACGCGTAATGATGGCACTCCTTTTCTCTAATACCGCACGCGCGTGTGGATTTGCTATCAAATCTAAATACCGTTGTCGATACCGTATTTCAACATCCTTCAATCCATGCCATTTTCCGGCAACGTCTGTACAATCTTTTATAATAATTGAAAAGAATCTACCTTAACCGTTATTTCTCCTGTCCGCGATTTGAACAATTCCCCTTCAATACCAACAATATCGCCAATATCAAGCTTCGCAAAAAAATTAAACGCTTCTTCACCGATAATATCAATCTTACAATATATTTGCAGCTTTCCGCTGCCATCTTTAAGATCCGAAAAGATACTCTTTCCGTGTGCTCTGATAGCCATGAGTCGGCCGGCAATAGACACCTTTTTCCCAATTTCAAACTCCGCAATAATATCCTTGATGGACCCAGAAACACAGAAGCGGCCTCCATACAGCGATTTTCCTTCCGTGCGGAATTGTTTAATCTTTTCAAGTCTTTCTTTAACGATACGCGATGTTTCGCTCATAAAATATTTTCCCTCAACATTTAAGGATACAATTCTCTACCCTGTTCATGATAGTGAACAAACTACCGACAGCGGTTGACAGAGAAAGATTTTTCGGTATTAAATATACCTTGCCCGTATTCTCTATCTCTTTTCAACTATTGTCTTTTCATTGATTATTAAGGGTTGAATTATAATATATCTGGTAACGGGTTGTCAACATTTCTGAAAATGCGGTTAGGAGTGTAATTTCTTGATTTTAAAGAGGTTAGACGAATAGCAGCAAAATAATAATACATATGCTGCTAAAAACAAAAGACATAAGTCCTTGAACACAAACCCCATAGACTGATAAAAAGTCTTTGACGATGATAAAAAAATCGCTCGGGTAATGCCACCCATAACAAATAACTCCTCCCCCTGCTCATTATGCACGGTATCCATCACGTTTCCCCGTGGAGAGATAAATGCGGATATTCCCGTATTTGCCGAACGGATGACATAACAATTATTCTCCAGTGCCCGAAAGACTGACGCGTGAACATGTTGAGCAGCAGCCCCCGTCTTACCAAACCACGCATCATTGGTAATAACAACTAAAAACTGAGCCCCGTGTGCCACAAAGGTCCGCGCAAGAGCGGGAAAGATATCTTCAAAACATATGAGTGTTGAGAAAGAAAAAACATGCCGTTCATCATTAAGCGGGTGGGTAAAGACAGTGAACTCTTTCCCTTTTTTAAAATCACCGACCCCTAATGAATAGGCGAGCTTTGTTAATCCAAGAAAAGAAAACAACCGTTTCCAGGGAACATATTCTCCGAAAGGAACTAATTGTATTTTATCATACTGACCGACGATATCTCCCCCTCCTGAAATAAGAAAACTACTATTGTATTCTTCTTCTGCCGACTCAAAACGTATGGCACCGATCAGGAGGGGAATACCCGTCTTTTGAACCACCCGCTGGAGAGGACTTCCTGGAAATTCCTTCTTAAAATTACCCGGATAGCTCGCCTCCGGCAGGATGATTAATTCAGGGCCGTCATAACTAATAAATTCGACCAGCTTTGCATATTTTTCAATGATTTTTTCCTTCAATACAGGATTCCACTTGTCTGCCTGTGCAATGTTGCCCTGGACAATGCCAACACGAAGTAGATTTCCTGAAGGATGCGCACGCAGACGAAAGTTTCCGTACGAATACATGAGGATGAAAAGAAGAATTACCATAACGAGAGGGGCAAAACGCGCGACCCCTTTTTTTTCCTTAAACGACGTTTCGGTCGCATAAAGAAGAACATTAATAACCATTACTAAAAAAGAAACACCGTAGACACCAATACAATCTGCTATTTGAATAAAGGGAAGATGAAGACTTTGTGAAAATCCGAGGAGAACCCATCCAAATCCTAATACCGGCAGTTGCGCACGCACTACTTCAATGCCGGTCCAAAGGAACGAAAGAATAAGTGCCGTGACGATCGGATTTTGAAATGTAAGGGCACGGCATGCCGTGCTCTTACCGATTAAAATACCGTGTCCCAAAATACCAAACAATCCCCAAAAAAGAGCAAAGTAAAGGATCAAAAAAATACAACCGAACTGGCTTACGTGCGTAAGCCAATAAATACTGCCGCTAAAAAAAATAAGTCCGGAAAAATATGAAAAGAAAAGAGCTTCGTTCCGTGACGCATTACGCAATACGCTGAATAACGGTATGAACGCAACAAAAGCGCACGGCCACATATTAAAAGGGGGAAACGAAAGTAACAGTAACGCGGGCGAGCAAAGAGAGAAAAGTAATTTTTTATTCAGGGTATTGGCGTTCACAATAACTATTTTTTACAATACATTACTACGTTGTTGTCTCTCGCTATCGGAGCGTACATGCGATGAGCTACTAACGAAGCGTCTACCCCGTTAGAGGTTGATTGATAAAAAGAATAAATAAAACATGATGGATCGTCAAAACTAACGCGGCTTTCTCACGTCTCAAACTTTCGTTTCGTTCTCTAACGGGGCTCACGTACCACAGCATTTTTTATATTTTTTACCGCTCCCGCACGGGCACGGTTCATTTCTTCCTACTTTTGGTGTCGAACGTTGTATCGGGTCTGTCCGTTCCGCCGGCGGCTGCTTCGGCGCTCCCCGGTGCGGCACGGCGCGCGGTGCGTCACGCTCGGTCGGTGGCAGGGCACCGGCATGTTCCGGGTGAAGGTATTGTTGCCGCTCGGATTGGAGCACCGATGTCATCGGCCCCTTTGCCTGTATGTCGAGTCTAAAAATAAATTCTACCGCTTCATCTTTAATCGATTCGATCATTTCATCAAAGAGCCCAAACGCTTCATGTTGATATTCAACGAGAGGATTCCGCTGGCCATAGGCTCTCAGACCGATTCCTTCACGAAGGCTATCAAGATTACGCAGATGTTCTTTCCACTTCGCATCGATTATCTGCAACAAAATCGATTTTTGCATGTACAGAAGCAATTCCTCACCGAGTTGTTTTCCTTTTTCTTCATACCGTTTCTTGAGCCGACTGACCACCTCATCCTTCAACTCCTCTACAGAAAGTACTTGTCTTTGTAGATCATCAAAGTTCACCGAAAATTTATTGTTTAAATACGTAAATAACGCTTGTGCGTCCTTATCTTCTTCACGAAGATCCGGGTTGACGTACGTTAAAATGATCCCTTCAACCACATCTTCAATGATCTCGCCGACGTGTTTCTTGAGATTTTCCCCCTCTAACACTTGACGCCGCTCTTTGTAAACAATCTCCCGCTGACGGTTCATGACATCATCATATTCAAGGAGGTGCTTACGGATTTCAAAATTGCGTGTTTCGACCCTCTTCTGCGCTGTTTCTATCGCCTTGGTGACAAAAGGGTGTTGAATATCTTGCCCTTCTTCCATGCCTAAACGATCCATGAGTGCAAAGAGTTTATCGCCGCCAAAGATTCTCATGAGATCATCTTCAAGAGAAAGAAAAAATCGTGACGAACCAGGATCCCCCTGCCGTCCGCTGCGGCCGCGTAATTGATTATCAATACGCCGTGCTTCATGTCGTTCCGTTGCAACAACATGCAATCCCCCGCGCTCGGCAACCCCCGCACCTAAAACAATATCCGTTCCGCGTCCCGCCATGTTTGTCGATATCGTAATCGCGCCGTCCTGACCGGCCTGGGAAATAATCTCTGCTTCACGCTCATGATATTTTGCATTAAGCACTGAATGCGGAATACCCCGTTTATTCAGCATCGCACTGAGCCGCTCAGATTTATCTATTGAAATAGTACCAACGAGAACGGGACGTCCCGCTTTATGAGCCTCTATGATCTCATCCGCGACGGCATTAAACTTTTCACGTTCTGTTTTGTAAATAACGTCGGGCTGATTATTCCGAATAAGCGTTTTATTTGGCGGCATGACCATAACATCCAAATGATAGATCTTTTCAAACTCGACCGCTTCGGTCTCTGCGGTTCCGGTCATTCCCGCAAGCTTTGTGTACATCCTGAAATAATTCTGAAAGGTAACCGTCGCTAATGTTTGATTCTCCCGCTCGATCTTCACCCCCTCTTTCGCTTCCAATGCCTGATGGAGCCCGTCAGAAAATCGCCTGCCCGGCATGAGCCGTCCGGTAAATTCATCGACGATGATCACTTGATTATCTTTAATGACATAATCAACATCTACTTTGAAAAGTTCCCGCGCTTTCGATGCTTGATCACGGTGATGCTTCAAATCGATGTAGCGCGGATCATCAGGAGTAAGATGAAAATGATCTTCAAATTTTTTCTCACCCTGTTCCGTAAACCAAATATTACGATGCTTTTCATCGATCAGGGCGTCATAGCCTTCCTCATAATTGGTCCCCTGATTTTTTGCCTCGATCATTTCTTTGTCGGTTATCTTTTTACATTTGATGCGTTGAATAAATTTTTCAAGTTGATAATATTTATCCGTTGATTCCTCAGCCGGCCCGGAAATAATAAGCGGCGTGCGGGCTTCATCAACTAAAATCGAATCGACTTCATCCACAATAGCATAATGAAGATCCCGTTGAGCACACTGATGAGAATCAATGACCATATTATCGCGCAAGTAATCAAAGCCAAATTCATTATTGGTGCCATAGGTAATATCACAACGATAGGCCGCCTGACGATCGCGCGGATCCATGTCATGTTGAATCACCCCGATGGTTAAACCCAAGAATTCATACACCGGCCCCATCCAGTTTCGGTCGCGACGAGCTAAATAATCGTTGACCGTTACCACATGAACCCCTTTTCCTGCTAACGCATTCAAATAGACGGGCAGTGTCGCCACTAACGTTTTACCTTCTCCGGTTGCCATTTCTGCAATCCGCCCCTGGTGCAGCACAAGGCCGCCCATTATCTGCACGTCAAAATGGCGCATATTCAAAACCCGTTTTCCCACTTCCCGGACAACGGCAAAACTCTCAGGCAAAATATCATCCACGGTCTGCCCTTCGGCAAGACGTGCTCGAAATTCTGCTGTTTTTGCTTTGAGCGCATCATCAGAGAGGGATTGTATCTGGGGCTCTAACGCATTGACGGCATCAACCGTCGGGTGTAAACGCTTCAGCATGCGTTCATTTTGCGTTCCGAATATTTTTTTCATTACAAAGCCGAGCATAGGTGTTAGGTCCTCGGTTTTTGGTGTTGGGTGTTGGGGCCTTGGCTTGACCGTTTAAAATCTTCCAAGGCTCGTTTCAACACGGTTAACATTTTTCCACAACTATCATATGTATTTTTAAAATCATGGTAGCGTTCTTCAGAAAGATACTTCTTTTTGAATGCAACCATTAAATGATGCTTTGTTTCATTAATCTCTCCCTGCGCCCGGTTAATGCCTTCAATGTAAATATTAGTATGTTTATTGTTCCATCCTTCAGCAATATTTGCCGGGGCAGAATTAGATGACCGCCGAATTTGTGAACCGAGTTCAAAAAGTTCAAACTTAGGAAACGTTAAAGATAGTGTATGCACCTCTAGATGTAATCCCAACAACTTCTGGTACACATCTAAATCTTCATAGCTTTGTATTTTCCCCATCACCTATCTCCCATCACCTATCACCCACTGAGTTGCTGCCTCAGGTACGCCTCAATGAATTCATCGATCGCTCCGTCCATCACCGCCTGCACATTTGATGTCTCATGCTTCGTGCGATGATCTTTTACCATTGAATAGGGATGCATGACGTATGAACGTATTTGCGAGCCCCACGCGATCTCTTTTTTCTCTCCGTATTTTTTTTGAAGTTCTTTGTCTTCTTCCTGCTTTTTGCGCTGGTAGAGGCGCGCTTTTAATACCTTCATCGCCGATGATTTATTCTTATGCTGCGAACGTTCATTTTGACACTGAACAACGATCCCCGTTTCCAGATGTGTAATGCGTACCGCACTGTCGGTCTTGTTGACGTGCTGTCCGCCGGCACCGCCGGCCCGGTAGGTATCGATACGAATATCGCCGGCACCAATTTCAATGTCGGCCGTATCGGCAACCTCAGCAATCACATCAACCGAGGCAAATGAGGTATGTCGTCGTTTACCAGAATCAAAAGGAGAAATGCGGACTAAACGATGAACACCGCGTTCTGCTTTGAGATATCCGTACGCAAGCGGCCCCCGGACAAAGAACGTGACATTTTTTATCCCTGCCTCCTCCCCCGGTAGTATGTCAAAAATACTCCAAGCGAAATCTTGTTTTTCAGCCCATCGCTGGTACATACGATGCAACATGCTTGCCCAATCGCACGACTCGGTACCGCCGGCACCTGCATTAATACTCACGATCGCGTTTGCATTGTCCAGGGGATCTGAAAATATCTTTTCAAACTCAAGCTGCTCGGTCTGTTTTTCTATTTTTTTCAACTCGCTGTTAAAATCACATAATGCGGCAGGGTCATCATCGCTAATAATGTCGAGCATTTCTATTAAATCACGGGACGCGCTTGAAAGTTTCTTCCAGGGATCGACTAACTGTTTATGCCGTTTCAGCTGTACAATAATATCCTGGGCTTTCGTCTGATTATTCCAAAAACCGTCTTCAGCCATGACCGTATTAAGTCGGTCTATTTCTTTCTCGCGGGTAGCGAGGTCAAAGACACCTCCGCAGTTCATCGAGTCTTTTATTGATCGGAGTCAACCGCTCTTTAAAATCATGAATCGTCAGCTCATCCATAATGGTCTACCTCTTAATGAGCACATGATTTATGGAGCACCTGCCTGCCGGCAGGCAGGTGTAATGCGACATAAATCATGTGCGCGAATTAATCCCGTCGAGGATTGCAATTCCTTGCCCCGAGAAATGCGCAGCATTTCCGGGATTTTGGTCCTTAAAATCGCTTCGCGATTTCTAAGGAAAAAAACACTGCAATCGTTTCGAGACGGGAAACTGAATTAAAGTTACTGTGCGCCTGCCTGCCGGTAGGCAGGAATTAATACTTTTTCAGCTAGCTGGCAAAGCATATGTTCAGCCAGCAAACTTACCCGTTCGACAGGCTCAGGGTGCTGAGCGACGTCGAAGCACGTCACTACGCTCGCTAAGTCGTGTCTTCATGTACGTAATGAGTGAAAAGTGTATCAATCGCAGGTTACTTTGTCAAGCGTTCTGCGTGGGTGGTAGGCCATAGGTTTTAGGTGATAGGGAAAAAGCGAACGGCGTAAAGCCTTTTGCTCTTGGTTTTTTTGCTCGTAGCTTTTAGCTTCTCGCTTTTTGCTTTTCCCCATTACCCATCACCTAACACCCAAAACCCAATACCACTAGAGCATCTGCGCAAGGCCTTCATCCAAAAGCTCCTGATTCAAGTAGTTCCCCCGTTCAATGATCCTTTCTTTATCCCCCTCACCCGGCAGGTAAAAAATATCCGTAACGTAGCGTCCGTAGATGTCGATTTGCGTTGAACGAAACGTAATCCGCTCAACGCGTGAGAGCCGTTCCTCGACAAATTCTTTTGCCTGCTGCCCTTCAGGTGTTGACCGCTCCGGACAATCAATACCTCGCAGTCGTACGCGCTGTGAAAACCAAACTTTAAACCCGAGGTCGATGTGCAGGATCAGCGTGTCACCGTCAACTACCCTTTCTACTTCTGCCACGTAGTAATGGAGCACACCGCCCGGCCGTGTCAATGTGGTGCCGGTTTGTGTGGCACTTTTCTTTTTGTATCCAGCCGCGATCTTGTAAAAGTTTTCTTTTATCTTCGCGCGCAGTTCGCGCACGTTCCACACGTGTTCGTCCGTTCGTTCAAGATAAAACTGCCGCTCTTTTTCATCCGGCACGGCAAGCAACGCACGGTAATGAGTCCACGTAAGATTTGGAAACCTCTCGATTGCTAATCCGTGAGGCCAGAGATCGTAGAGTTTCATGACGCGCGTGAGGAATGAATATTCAAGGTCAAGGTCATCGGCAAGACGCATGAGGGTTGAACGGGTGCTCCCCTCGTTTTCACCTTCTGTAGTCATGAGATCATCTCGCAACCGTTTCCCCATCCGCCAGTAGCCGTCAAGAAGGATGAGGTTCATCGCACGCACACTCTGTTCTTCGGTCCGTTGGCGGATCTCTTTGAGGTCGTTAAGAAGTGCCTGGTAGTTTTTGGTAGAGACTAAATCTTTCATTTAACCACATATTTTAGTGATGTTTTGCTGCCCCAGAGACAATGTAATTGTAGCAAAACAAATCGTAAGGCGCAATAAATATCTACTTCCATTACGTAACGGTTACGTAATATACATGACGGCATTAGTTACTGCAGCGATAGCGAAGTAACTAATGTGCCGGAATTTATACTTGGCCTGCTTCTAGCAGGCAAAGTATCTAATCGTGGAGCTCGTTGTCTAAATCCACTGTTCCTAATGCCCATGATGTATTACAATAGGTGCATGAAAAAAGTAGTATCAGATGTACGAAAATTGACGGTATCCGGCGGGAAGACCTACTACATCACCATCCCCTACGAAATGATCCGCGAACTTGGGTGGAAAAAGGGTGAGAAGAAAACGATTCGGCTTGAGGAAAAGCGTATTGTGGTGGAGGATTGGTGTAGCTGACCATATACTTTGCCAGCTGGCTGGCAAAGTATTAATTCGTCCCTTCCTATAATATAAGAAAAATAGAGAGGGGCTCATTGAATAATTATGAAACGATATAATCTTTTTATTATTTTTCTTATTGTCATTATTCATCTATTTTTAAATGTTTGGATTTTAAATAAAAGTGACATTATCCGAATAGGTGATGAAACACATTATTTACAAAATAGTTTCGAATTTGCACATTTATTGAATATACAAGACGTACACGGCGCATTCGTACGATTCAGCAACCCCGCCAGCAACGCATCACATCAAAATCTTTTCCCTTTTCTGTCGGGAACTTTTTTGTATGCAATTAATTTCTTCCATACAATTAATATACATATGTATATCTGTCTCTCAAACAGCTTGGTATTGCTCGTTTTATTGTTAGGGGTCTATTTTTTTGCTTCACTCGTATTCAATAGCCGCGTCGGATTATTAGCCGCGATACTTGTTTCATGTTCGCCAATAATTTTTAGCTATGAACGTATGTTTATGCTCGATTTGCCGCTGACGGCCATGTATCTATGGGTATGGTTTGCGTATAGTAAATCGCATTACTTCAAAAAAGCACATTGGACATTCGTAGCCGGCATGCTTACTCTGGCATGTTTTTTAATAAAAGAAGTGGCGGGAATTTTTATGCTCCCGCTGTTATGTGTTCATGTGTGTGTGATTATTTTAGATCCGATGCATAAAAAACTTCGTGTACGCAACACAGTACTGTTTTATTTTCCATGGATTGTATTAGCGGGTATCTTTATATACTGTAGCAAAGATATTTTTTTACATCTTCTGTGGGCAGCCATGACCGAAGAATGGGTCAGTCGCAGTTTTTTTTATTATATGCAATGGTGCCCTTTTTTCACCCTCTACCTTGGCCCCCTTCTTATGTGTATCTCGACAGGCTTACTAATCTATAGCGTGTATCACTCACGAAAAAAGATTAATGTAATGCTGTGGGGCGCCTTTGTAATACCGGTAGTAGCCTTAGCATTATTAAAAAATGGATTGCCGCGCTATGCGATGCCCGTAATCCCTTTTTTATTTATTATTACCGCGGAAGCATTGTTTAATATTACCCGTAAAAAAATGCGCCGCGTACTGTATTGTCTACTCGTTGGTCTTGGATTAGCACAATTTTTTTTACTATCGCTCTCTATTCCTGACCATGTATTGGCGTATCTGTGTAACGGTCACGACCCAAAAGATAAACATGCGGTACTCCTCCATCATGGGTTACTCAGTGCTAAAAAAGATCCGGAAATGGCTTGTGCGGTGGAAGTGAACAATTATCTTAAAAGAGAAATTGATACAGGAAAAATGCAGTTATCGCATCGGGGTATCTTGGTTTCGACCAATGATCATGAAGCACAACTAATGTTTGATTGGATAAATCTTCAACTATGCAAAGAATATCATGTCGTAAGCCCGGTGTATAGAACCGGTGCACTCTTAATGGAAGCAATCCCTGGAATGCCACATGCGAAAATGGCCTCACAGAACGCAGCATCTATTGATTGGCTTTCATACGCCCGCACGTCGCATCTTATTATCATTGAAGATGCCACCGGTACGTTTGATAGGCAGCGAAACATCTTTGCGTATTCTAATATGCTTCTTAAAAATAGTCTTCTTGAAAATGAAAAATTATTTAAACGAAAACATTCCTTTTCGCTCTCCGACAAAAGAAAACTTATCGTCTATGAAAATAGTGCTAAAAAAGGAATGTAATTCGGCTTGAGGAGAAGCAGATTTGTACCTGCCGGCAGGCGGCTTATCAATTCCGGCTATTATCAATTAACTCAGCCACTGTGCCGCATAAAATAGTACCGGCCAACTCATGACCGAGCTCATTCCAGTGCGTTTGCCCGGGAAAGCTCGTCGAAATTCCCTCATTTTCCTTTTGCTGTAAAATATCCGGGATCTCTTCAATAAATTGAATGTTCAGCTCTTTAAATATTTTTTTAAACCGTTCGTGTTCCCTTGTATTGGCCTGAAAAGCGATTATGGGGACGTGCCGAGCACGGGTTGCTATTTTTCCAAAAAGAGTGCGTGTTACTGCCGTTGCCTCGTCGAAATATTTCACATACGATTTTCTTCTCGCTTCTCTGTGCTTCGTTTTTATATAATCTGGAATGTAATTTTTAAAATATGCCATTGCTATGAACTTTTCCAGAGAATACCCCGATAAATATAAAAATTTTGATTGAGAAAATATAATCATCTTGAGCTTGCCAAATTGTTTTGGATATAAATAATCAACCTTTCCCTCTCTAAGATATGGTCGTATCATAAGATCATTATTATGGAAACGAACAGATTCTAACTCCCACATGTTATTGATAAAATCGTTACTACATACTTGTAAAATAATTAAGTGAGGTTTAATTACATCGATATAGCTATCCAATACCATATACTCTTGGAGCGTACCATACCCAGGCCCACCGTACACAAATAGCTCAACATTTAATTTTCGTGCAAGCACATTATAATAGAGCGCCTCTTCCCGAACGCCACATCCATGCGTAAAAGAATCACCTATAACAAACACTTTATACTTTTTCGAATTAAAGTCACCAAATACGCGTTTTCCTTTCCACCCAAGTTTTTTGTCACAGCTGCTAAATAATGAGCCTTTTAAATGTTTTAAATGACTGTGTAAATATTCTGAATACACCAACCGTACAGATATTTCGCACAGTATAAATATAAAAATAAGCAATCCACATATAAAGGACACTCTCACTGCGGCAATATTTTTTTTATTTTTTTGGCTCATCCGTATGGGACGACTTTCGCAACGGGTTATTGTGTAAATGCCCTGCCGGTAGGCAGGCGATCTGTCGGATGCAAGGTCTGCCATTCATCCAGCCGAGCTGGATAACACACCTGAATCATGTATCCCCGCCTGCTTCTCAAACCGAAGCAAAGCGGCGAATCATGTATCCAGCTGAGCTGGATAACACACCTGAATCATATATCCCCGCCTGCTTCTCAAACCGAAGCAAAGCGGCGAGGATACGTGACGACATTAGTTACCGCCGCGTCAGCAAGGTAACTCATGTGTCGGAACTTATACTTTGCCAGCTGGCTGGCAAAGTATACATTCCGACTTATCGGTTATGTCACTTTGTTCCATAACCGATGTCGTCATGTACTCGTGTCCACTTTTCATACACACCCTCAAGCTGCTTTTTGAGCGCATGAATACGCTTCGATAGCGTTTGTATTGAATCGCTTTTTTGCTTCGCAACAGCGTCAGCCATGTCACTATTACATTGATCCATCTCGCCCTCAAGCCTGTTAATCTCATCTTCAATGCACTTAACCTTTTTTGCAGAGGCCTGCAAGGCTTTTGATTTTTCGGCAATGAACGCTGCCCGTTTTTGTTTGTCTTCGCGTGCTTCGCTCTTTTGAGGGGCCGAACGTTTTTTCTTCTTTACATTGATTTCTGCGGCTTCATCGTCCCAACCCACCTGTTCGAGAAATTCCTCATAGGTGCCGGGGAAAACGCGCACGTGGTCGTGCTGAAAAACGATCAGTTTGGTCGCCACGTTATAGAGAAACCGTTCATCATGCGTTACGATGATGGCCGCACCTTCAAACTGCTGAACGGCATCAATAATGGCATCGCACGACTCAATATCTAAATGCTGTGTCGGTTCATCAAGAAGCAAAAGATTGTGACTGGCAATAAGCAGCTTCCCCAGCATAACCCGGCATTTTTCTCCACCCGAAAGGACGCTGATGCGTTTATGTATAAGGTCGCCGGAAAACATCATCCCCCCCGCAACCGTTCTTACCCGTTGCGCGACACCGATATCAGCAACACTCAGGAGTTCTTCCTCAATCGTGCGCTCGGGATTGAGATCTGCGGTATGCGCCTGTTCATAACAGGCAATCACGCATCGCGGATGGCGCTTCACCGAACCGCACACCTCACGTAAGTCGCCGGCAAGAAGTTTGATCAGCGTTGTTTTCCCTTGTCCATTCTTACCGATCACACATACTTTATCCCCTTTATCAACCGAAAATTCTAATCCCTCGATTAAAAACGGACGTTCGTGATTGTACGAGAAACCCAGACCGTCTGTCTGTATGATCGTTTTCGCAGGGATCTCGGCACACGGGAAGGAAAAAGAAAGTGTTTGGATCGACGCCAACTTTTCTTTCTTTTCCATTTTGTGAAGGGCCTTCTTGCGCGATTGCGCGAGGCTGGCGTGGCGCGCCTTTGCGCGAAACCGTTCGATAAACCTTTCCGTCTGCTTTCGTTTTTTTTCAAGATTTACGCGCTGACGTTCATGCACTACTTCTTCAATTGCAACCTGTTCATAGTAGTTTTTCGTTCGGCCGCGTATTTTTTTGAGTGAACCGCGGTGAATTCCCATAACATGCGTTATGACATTATCCATAAAGGTGCGGTCATGGCTGATCACGAGAATTTCCCCGCTCCAGGAGGAAAGAAACGCCTCAAGCCAGCGGATCGAAACAATATCAAGAAAATTGGTCGGCTCATCAAGCAGGAGCAGGTCGGGAGAAAACGCAAGCACCTTGGCAAGTACCAAACGCATTTGGTATCCTCCCGAAAAGGTATCAATGCGCCGCTCGAAATCGCTTTCGCTAAACCCGAGCCCGGTAAGGATCTTTTCAGCTCTCCACACCTCATCTCTCTCTGTTTCCGGAAGCCCCAGACAGGCCTCCTCAAGAACCGTTTCTTCCCGAAAATCAAGTTGCTGTGATATCTGTCCGATACGGTAGCCCCGCGGCACAACAACCGCCCCCTCATCCGCAGACTCTTCTCCCATGATCAGCCTGAACAAGGTCGTTTTCCCGCTTCCGTTCCGCCCGACCAGACCAACCCGTTCCCCCTTATGAACAGTAAACGTAGCATCTTTAAAAAGCTCCGTCTGTCCATAATTTTTTGTTAGCTGCTGTGCTGATATCATATTATTCTTATTAGTTTAGTGTGTCATCTCACAATATTTATTCGATTTACACATTCTGTTATTATACATTTTTCTATCCACCTTTCGAGAAAAAAAGAAAGCTAAAAAAACCCGCATTTCTGCGGGAGTTGTTATTGTAATGTATGAATCATGTTATTAATGAGGTGTGACCCTGTTTAAATGCGCCCCCAGGAAAACCGATTCCATGCTCGTTCGTGATAATAATACATAATCACCCGTATTCCATGAAATATAACGGTAATGATGGTCATCTCTTTCAAATTGCCCGTAACCCAATATGCGATCACGCCCAAAAGAATAATCCCCGTTACACGCCATACGATAGATTTCACCAACGAACGAATTCTTGTGTCCATGCCTTTTCCTTTCTTTATAGAGCCCTTTGACGACCGTGTCCCGTCTCAAAAGTGTTTGCAAATCCTTGCTTCATGTATCCCCGCCTGCTTTCTTGTCTGCCGTCAGGCGCGCAGTGACCAAATACTTTACCTGCCATTCGGATACATTCGTTTCATTTATCCAGCGTAGCTGGATATGTTCCAGCATATACTTTACATCACTACGCCTGCCTGCCGGCAGGCAGGTTCTGTAAAGTATGCTGTCACGTATCCCATCTCGAAAGCGGTTGCAAAGTCTTGCTTCATTCATCCCCGCCTGCTTCTCAAACCGAAGCAAAGCGGCAGGGATGAATTCGCACAGCAACTTATGTCGCACAATGTGCTCCATAAGTTGCGTGCTCATTCACCAATCAATAGGAAAATAGTCTTTCAAAAACTTGCCGCACCAATGTTTCCCCGTGTTGATGCCGTCAAAAAAAGGATCACAGACCCGCGCAGCACCATCAACAATATCCAAAGGAGGCTGAAAATCATGAACGTCCTCTTTATGTTTGGATAATTGTGCGGGATCTTCATCGGTCACCCAGCCGGTATCTATTGCATTCATAAAAATACCGTGATCGGCAAGCTCGCTAGCTGAGGTATGGGTCAACATATTGAGTGCCGCTTTTGCCATATTGGTATGGGGGTGGCGTTCCCCTTTTTTAAAACGCAAAAACTTACCTTCCATGGCCGACACATTGACAATATGTTTCTGGCCGGTATTGTCTTTTTTCATTAAGGGGGCCAGTTTATTGCATAATACAAAGGGGGCGACGGCATTCACTAATTGTATTTCAAGCATTTCTGAAGTCTGGATTTCCCCTAGTTTAAGCCGCCAACTGTTGGTAGTCCTTAGATCAATTTGCTGCAGATCAGCGTCCAATTTTCCCTTGGGGAATACCGTTTCTGTCGATAACGCGTTATCATACGCGTAGGGGATTTGGGATAATTGTGCCGACTGTCGTAATCCTATTCCGGGTAATTTCCCATACCACGTAACGGGAAGGGCCGCTTCTCCTGCCAGATTGGGCCCCGGTAAAGAAATAAGTTTATTGGTACACCGGTGATAGTTCGTCATCAGCTTTTGGACATTTTCAGGAAGCTCACTAAGAGCGCAGATCTCATTCGGTATTAAATGAGCATAAAATCCCGGCGGACGGCGGACGGTTTGGGCAGCATTATTAATCAAAATGTCCAGTCGATCATAGGTTTGTTCTATATGAGCGCAAAAGATCTCCACACTCGGTGTATGTCGTAGATCCAGTCCATAGATATGTAACCGGTCGGACCATTCTTTAAAATCATCTTCCTTAGAATAACGCAATGCCGAATCCACCGGAAAACGGGTGGTTGCAATAACCGTCGCACCAGCCCGTAACATCATGAGGGTTACCTGATACCCGATTTTCAAACGCGATCCGGTGATCAACGCAACCTGCCCGTGCAAAGGTGCACTCTGAAAACGTTTTTGATAGTTTAAGGTTGCGCAATGGGGACACAGCGCGTCATAAAAAAAGTGTAGCTGCGTATACTCGGCTTTACACACATAACAGTTTTGGGGTGAATTGAGTACCCGCTGTGTCTCTCCCCCCTCAATGTTGCCGGTAATTTCAAGAGGGGCCTTAAACACCGCGGTGTGCCTGGCTGAGCGGATTCCGGTTCGCGCTCGTGCTTTTCGTTCCGCTTTGACAATTTTTTTCTTTTTTATTTTCCGGCTGGCTTTCTTTTGTTGTTTTAATTGAAGCTGATCAGGCCTCGATAGTTTCCCCGCAGCTTTCATAAGTTCAATTTGCTGCTCCCGAGGTAATGATACAAAATCATCGCCCGTACGCACCAGATGATGAAGCATAGCAATACAATCATCTATTTCTTTTGATGTATAGTGATGTTTTTTCTTTTTATCCATGAGAACGAAAATTTCCTTACGCTTCTTTTATTTTTTTCATGAGCCACGCGATCGTTTCTCCAAGATTGGCCATATTCTGAAGTCCTTCTTCATCTTTGGACACGGCTTCTTTTTCTAATCCAATCCCGAAATTCCAATACGTTGATCCGGGAACTATCATCTCTGATATAAGAAAGAGTTTATTAATAGAATCAAGGACATTGGTTGCGCCGCCTCGTCGAACCGCAACAACTGCCGCACCGACTTTTCGTTTAAACAAGCCTCCATTGGTATGCGAGACAAATCCGGCTCGGTCGATCAATGCTTTCATCTCACTCGCCACATCAGCAAAGTAGGTCGGCGATCCTAAGATAATCGCATCGGCAGCGATCATTTTTTCAAGGCACGTATTGACAATATCAGTATCAATAATGCAGCGTTTATTTTGTAATTCTTTACAGGTATAACAGGCACGGCACCCTCTGACATTCGTTCCGCCGACCTGCACGATTTCTGTGGCAATACCTGCTGCGCGAATCGGTTCTAACACTTTATTAAGAAGATAGGCGGTATTACCGTCTTTGCGCGGACTACCATTAAATGCGACAACATTCATGCGTACCTCCTTTTTTCTTTTATACATTCCACCTATGCGGTGAAAATTTTACATAGAATTATATCATACTAGAAATTTTTATAAAGAATTGCTTTCGGATGGAATTATAAAAGAATGGCAAGGCGTATCTTCGGTTAAAGCATATACATAAAGGGGCGTGACCCCTTTTACTTCCAATTAAGTATTGTGTCCCTGTTCAAATACATACTTTTCTTCTAGTTGATTAATTTTCCTATATCCGAACTCTCCCTTTGGGAGAGGGAAATTTGACGTGAAAAATGCGTAGAGAAAGACGTGAAATGTAAGGCAGATGATATCAGAATAACCGCGTTTGTTCAAGAAGGATGTAAAAAGGGCTAAGAGATAAGGGGTAAGAGATAAAAAGCCCATGTAGGTCAGTGCCATGTTCTTTCGAACGGCCTCAGTTTTCGTTGTGAGGCTAGGATTGCCGAACAGAAAACTGTGGCAGTGGAGTGAGACAGGATTGACGAACGTAACGTAGTGAGAATGAATATGGCGCTGCCCCTGGTTGGTAGATTGCCCATGTGTCCCCGCCTGCTTCGCTTTGTAAAGCACCCTGAGCCTGTCGAACGGGTAAGTTTGTCGGGACTGAACACATACTGTGCCTCATTTATCCCTGCCTGCTTCGCTTTGTCTGCCTATCGGCAGAAACGCGAAGCAAAGCGGCAGGGATGAATTCGCACAGTGACTTACGTCGTCCTAAAGGACTCCGTAAGTCACGTGCTCATTTAAGCAGTTAATCTCGAATTGATAAGGCGGTTAAGGCTCACATGAGCTTCGGCTGCTTCGATGGCTAAGCGTTTGTGACATTCGGGAGTAACCCTCACGATAAACTTCCCACTATATTTTTTCGTCTCAAAAGGCTCGGGAATATCTTCTTCATTTTTCTGCATGTCTCTTACCACATCGGAAACAACGCTGCGGACTCCTTTAAGAGCCTCTTCAGCCGATGATGAAAGCCAGCTTACACTGGGAAATTCAATACACAATCCGACATACTGGTTATCTTCCGGAGACCAGGTGATTTTATAGGTATAATAATTAGTATTCATTTCTTCCCCTCTTCGAGTTTTTTTATTGCCGCTAAAACCTGTTTTACTTGATACGCTTTCCCTGTACCTTTATCGCTTTGAATATTCACTCGGGGATCCCCCGGCCAGGGCATCTTATAGATACAATGGCTTGTCCCCTTTTGCCGTGGTTCGCCAAAATAATAATCACAGACTTTACCGAGATCAGAAAACCTCACGTTTTGAGGTTGTCTTTTCATTGTGTCAACAATATCTCGGATCTTTTTATCATCCATAATAATGATACCACTATTGATACTACTTTTCAAGGGTAAATGTTAAACATTGATTTGTCAATTTTAAATATATAATTTGTTATTATAGCATATTTATATACAAAATAAAGCGTTTCTTTGTTGTTTATAGGGAATTATTGGGGGAGATTAGTCCCTGATCACCTCTCAAGAAGCGGTGAAGCCGGGTGGCGAGTGCTTTGGTAAACCCCGTAACCTTGCAGATATCATCCACAGAAGCACGTCGTATTTCATCAAGAGAACCAAAATGATTCAGCAACTTCATTTTTCTGGCCTTTCCGATCCCTTTTATCGAATCAAGCTGGGAGGCGGACATTTCTTTTTTACGGAGACTTCTATGATAGGAAATCGCAAACCGGTGCGCTTCATCCCGTATCCTGCGCAGGAGATTATGCGCCGGACCATTTTGGATAAGCGCAGCAGGCTTTTGACTTTTCGGGGTAAATACTTCCTCAAATTCTTTTGCGAGTGCAATACAGGGGATCGTATCAAACCCTTCTTGTTTTAAAACCTTAAGGGCAACATTCAGGTGCCCCTTTCCCCCATCGATGACAATAAGATCAGGTTTAAAACTCTCCCGCCCGTTTTTGAGCCCCGTGAGCGTACGGCTGAGGGCTTCACGGATCATTGCATAATCATCGATCCGGTGAACCGTTCTGATCTTATAGCGCCGGTAGTTTTCTTTATCGGCAACTTCACGATAAAAACTCACCCGTGAAGCAACGGCCCACTTCCCCTGAATATTGGAAACATCAAAACACATTATCCGCTCCGGTGCTTTTTTTAATGCGAGTATCTTTTTGAGTTCAATACTTCCCGAAAGCGTAATGGACGCGCCGGGATCAGCAACAGTAAATGCGCGCAGCCGCAATGTCTCAAGGGCTTTAATTTGTCGTTTACACAGCGCTGCCTCTTCAAAGCGCAGACTGCCCGCTGCTTCTTTCATCTTACCTTTTAAGAATTCAATAACACTTTTTTTATTCCCCCGTAAAAAGTGGTGAATTTCTTTAATGTAGCAGTCATATTCGGTTTTCACCTCCCTGAAACACGGAGCTAAACACTGCTGTAAATGATAATACAGGCACGGGGTGCGGGGAAGTTTTACACACTTTCGAATAGGAAAAATAGTATTAATAAACAGGACCGCTTCGCGCAAAAGTGTTGCGTCGGTAAAGGGGCCGTAATACTTTCCCTTTTTCCCTTCTTTTCTCCTCGTGATCGTAAGGCGCGGATATTCCTCACCACTCATTTTCAGCAACGGATACCTTTTATCATCTTTGAGAAGGGTGTTGTAACGCGGGTGGTGTGTATTGATAAGATGTGCTTCAAGTAAAAGAGCCTCTATTTCGGTCGGGGTACTAATATATTCAATGCGGTCGACTTTTTTTTGTAAAATTTCAAGTTTGGGTGAGGATATCTGTTTACTGAAGTATGACCGGACCCGGTTTCTGAGACGCCCTGCTTTACCGATATAGAGCGTCCCCCCCTTCGCATCTTTCATGATATACACACCGGGCGTGTGCGGGAGTGTTTTAATAAAGTGGAGAAGCGTATCGCGCTTTTTGGTGTTCATTTTTTAATTCGATTGATAAGGGCCGCAGCGATCTTCTGTATCTCCGGGACTCTGCACACATATCCAAACACACCATAGACACCGATACTCACTGCGATCGTTACGAGAAGCCTCAGAAGTAAATTAAGGGATGGCCATGAAAAAATATGGGGAACATAGGCAATGAAAAAGAAGTGTGTCGTTATCCCCATGAGAACACTGATGCCGAGGGCACGCACAAATAAGGAAAGAATCCGTGATCCTTCAAATGAGCCGATCTTCTTTCGCAATAAGACGATCAGCAGTATAAAATTAACGGTACTACTCAGTGCCGTCGCTAAGGCAAGGCCGGCTTCCCGTAAGAATTGCATGAAAATGATGTTACCGATAAGATTGAGCACCATACATACGAGGCCGATCTTTACCGGTGTTTTTGCGTCCTGCAGCGAATAGAAAGCGGATACCACCAACTTAATACCCGAATACGCAAAAAGACCCAGGCAATAACATAACAGGGTCATTGCCGTGCGCTGCGTCGCAACGCTGTCAAACGCCCCCCGTTCGAACAAAAGCCTAACGATCGGCTCGCGCAGGACAATCAAACCGACCGAGGCCGGGATGACGATCAAAAAAACGGACCGCAGGGAAAACGACAAGGTGCTCTTTAAGCCATCAATATTATTCTTTGCGACGTGATGTGAAATCGTCGGCAACAGTGCCGTACCCATCGCAATACCGAAAACACCTAAGGGGAATTGCATAAGCCGATTACCATACCACAGGGCAGAATTTGCTCCATCCCCCAAAAGAAAAGCAAGATTTAAGTCTACGAATATATTAAGCTGTGTGATCGAAAATCCTAACGCAGCAGGGATCATTAAGTGCAGAACATGAACGAGCGCGGGATGTTTAAAATCGAATATGTATCGCAATGAAAAACCTGAACGTACCAAGGGGATACCATTGACTACGAGTTGTGCGAACCCTGCCACTAACACTCCCCACGCTAAAATAGTGATCTTTTCCTGCGGTGAGGTGTCGCCGCGGGAGCAGAAAAGGATTATGGTTCCGATCCACACAATATTAAGAAGAAGCGGCGTCAGTGAAGGAATAAAAAAGCGCTTATGACAATGTGAAATTCCCATAAACAGAGCAACCAGTGAAAGAAAAAATATGTAGGGAAAAAGAATAAGAAGGAGATTGAGAGCCAGGGTCACTTTGTCAGAAAAAGTGACGTAGTGCAGCAGTATCTTAATGATCCAATGGGTGCAGAATAAAAATCCTCCTAACACCGTTACCAAAAGTGAAAAAACGATATTGGCAACTCTTTCTGCCTCTTTTTTTCCCTTTTGGTTAAGGATCTGCGTATAGACCGGAATAAAGGCACTCGAAAGGGCCCCTTCTCCGATAAGACGGCGCAGGAGATTGGGTATCATAAACGCATATACAAACGCGTCCCATACCCGAGAGACGCCAAAAAAATGAGCACTGATAACATCCCGCACCAGGCCGCTCATACGGCTGAGTAGCGTACTCGCGCTGACGACGCCTGCCGCTTTTACTAATGTCTTTTTCGTATGTTCGTGTTGTGGGTTCATGTGGTCACTGGATATAGGTGATGAGGTGATGGGGGGGTAGATAAGAGCTAAAAGCTATGAGCAAAAAAACGAAAAGCTAAAAGCCAAGAGCAAAAAGTAAAGGGCTTTACGCTGTTTGCTTTGCTCCTATCACCTACCACCTATTCACCTAAAACCTCTGTTTTACAATTTCTCAGCTCCTCCATACAGTTGACAATCACCATAAACTATGTTATCATCCTCCACTTTAATAATAACAATTACCCTGTATAAAGGAGATGCAAATGCCTATTACGAAATCAGCTATTACAAGAATGCGTAGCGACAAGAAAAAACATGCCCGCAACATACACGTCATAAGCCGTCTTAAATCACTGGGGAAAACGTACACCACAACATTAACAACACAAGACGTTGAAAAAGCACAAGCAGAAGCTCTACAGTTATCAAAATTACTCGACAAAGCTGCCTCAAAAGGGATCATTCCGATGCCACGAGCAAACAGAAAAAAATCACGAGTTGCAAAAGCATTACACAAATTGGTTGCGGCACAATCCAACAAATAACATTTCTATTGCAAGACGCGCGTCAGCGCGGCCTTGTTTGACCTTCGTATCAATCAGAAAGAGCTCATCGATAACATTGACGAGCTCTTTTTTTGTGAAAAAATTAACCTGTTTTAAAAATGATTCGAAAAAATAGGCGTTAATACGTAACCGGGCTTTTATATCCTGTGTAGCTATTTTTTTTTCTAAAAGATTTTTAGCCTCCAGCAGTCTCCGTAATTGCCAGGTCATCATCCCCACAAGCTCACCCAGATTCGTCCCCTGATCGAGGAGAAACGAAAAAATCTCGAGCACTTCGGAGCATTTTTTTAAACTCATAGCATTCGTGAGATCAAAAATAGTATATGTCAGGAATTCATCCACGACCTGCAGGATGACCTCTTCGGTGACTTCCGCCCCCTTGTGCGTTGCACAAAGTATTTTTTCTAAAGCAATCTGTAGAAATGAAGCACTGCCGCCAACACGCTCAACGAGCAATTGAGATGCGTCCGGTGTGATCGTTCTCCCTTCGTGCTGGAGTGTGGCATAAATATCACTTTCAAAATTTTGGGTCGTTTTTCTTCGGCATAAAACAAAAACACCGTTTGCTTTTAAGTGACGATACTGCTTATCCTTATCATCAAAATTATTTCCTTCGAGTATCACATACGTATGCACCGAAGGGGTATCGACGTACGCTCTCAGCAGTTCATGCTGCTTTTGTTTTATCTTCTCGCCATCACTTATAAGAACAACCTGCTTTGAGGCAAAGAAGGTGAGCGTCTTCATCTTTGCAATAATAGTTTCGTCAAGTTCCAAGGCACTTATGCGCAGGAGCGCA
The DNA here is from genome assembly GCA_018823795.1 of Candidatus Omnitrophota bacterium. Lineage (GTDB taxonomy): Bacteria > Omnitrophota > Omnitrophia > JAHJGZ01 > JAHJGZ01 > JAHJGZ01. The sequence continues at coordinate 11,772 of JAHJGZ010000055.1, read as the reverse complement.
TGTGTTCTCTCTTCCGGAGTGAGGAGTGATGAAAGGATTTCCTCTATTTTTTTTCTTCGCCCATATTCATCATCTCCAAAAATGAGATAGAGATGTTTTTTTTTATCCATATGATTTTTTAATGACATCATAAGTTACGGAATATAATGACGTAACTGATATGACGGAATTAATACTTTACCTGCCAGTAGCAGGTAAAGTATAAGTGGTTCACTATTCCCAACCTTAATGATTATACTTTGCTCCGCAAAGTATAAATGCCATGAAATGCCTCTGCTGCCGTCCATCCTAGACTCGCAGAGATTATTTCATCCCTAAAATATACCGGCAGGCAGGCGGTAGGTTGGTATAGAGACTCGCGGTAAAGTTACCAGTTCTGAACGATCCTATCAACGATTTTTTTTGCTAAATCTTCAATTGCTTGATTTGCAGCAGCGCGTTCAGTGACCGCGTTGCCTCCTTCAATATAGTATTCAGTATCGCCGGAAAAATTATTTTCCTGCCAAATTATCTCTTTCGTTCCCCTTCTTTGTAGCGTAAGTTTTGTAACAATAAAAAGTCTATATTGAGAAACCCCTTCCGAGGAGGTGTACCGCACAACCTCCTGTTCATAGGCAATTATTTCTCCTAAAAGAACTGCATCCGCACTCTCTTCTTTGACTACTTTCAGTACTCCCTCAAAGAGCAGACGATCAATGACGCCGTTCGTAACATCGATTTCCAAGCCTGACTCATAGGTGTACTGCTTTGATTGCGGAATAGAATTCGTAAAATTAGGCACATACACGGTCTGTATACCACTCGGTAAGGTGACCTTTGTTGTATACCCACAACCGGCAAAAGTAGTGATAATTACTAAAACGATCATGAGCGTTGAAACACGTTTTATATTCATTACTCATCCTCCTCAATAATACTTTAAATTTCTAATTACTAATTACCCTAATTTCTAATCAAATCCCAATATCTACATAAATCCCAAAATCGAATCTTCGCTATCTACTACCATCTTTATTTTTAAGTTTATTGTTTTGAATAGTGATCATTGTTTTTTTATTAGATCAATTAGGTCAATTAGATTAATTAGAAATTACTAAGTTCTAATTACCCTAATTTCTAATCAAATCCCAATATCTACATAAATCCCAAAACCGACGCTTCGCTATCTACTGCCGTCTTTACTTTTAAGTTTGTTGTTTTGGATATTGGTCATTGGTTTTTTATTAGATCAATTAGGTCAATTAGATTAATTAGAAATTACATGGTCTTTTCGTCACTCATTTGTTCACGTTCATCACGCAATTTTTGACGTGTTGAATTTATAGCATCAAGCTCTTCAAACAACTGCTTTTGTATTTCCTGTACTGCCGGCAACTCTTCATCTTGATATTTTTCAAGCTGCAGTATACGTTTTTTGACAAATTCTATCTTCTCCTGAATACCATCATGATGAGCCCCATAGAGCGTCTCTTGTCGTTCTATGATCTGTGCAATATTTTTTCTCTTTTCATCTTCTTCTTTAAAAAGCTCTTCTAACTGCCGGTTAATTTGAGCATCCGCTTTTTCAAACTTTTCCCAGAAATGTTTCGTCGTATCTTTACCGTGCATTTCACTGCGCTTCCCGTCCAAGGATTCCTCAATATTTCTAACTATTGTTTCTTGCTCGATGATGCGCTGTTGATATTCATTCAGTTCTTTTTCGAGCAACGCTTCTTTCTCACTACGCGCCTCTTCATCGCTCATCAGAGATTTTTTCTGTGTCGTATCATCGCTATCATCTTCTGTATGAAGTGATCGTTGTTGTGACAGAAGATCAACAAGAACCTCCTCCTGCTGAGCAAGACTTGCGTTAAGCGCCTGTATATACTTTTTCTTTTGGGTGATCTCTTTTTCAATAATAGCTTTGTTGTGACTGATATCTTTTTCCTTACGCTCGGCAATAAGACCTTTTAATTGCGCGACTAAAGATTCTAATTCTATTTCGAGTGCCACAATTGAGAGTTCATTCTTTCGGATATATTCATCTTGCTCTTTGATCTGCTGTTTATACAACCTGATCTGGGCATTTTCCTGCTCATCGGTAACTTTTTTTTCTAACTCATCAGCCTGCTGCCGAACAACGTCTTCTCGTTCTTTCATGCCAAATATAAACATATCAAACACGTGCCACGTACCACGAAATGGTTTACTGAAACTATTCGCTATTTTAACCACACTCGTGCTTCTCTTTTCTTTGATAGCATTGATTTCTTTTTCCAAAGCAGGGAGTATTTTTTCCTTTTGTGTGTATGCATCTTCGATCGCACTATGAGCTTGATTAATGCGTTTTTCAATAGTCATCACTTTTTTTCGGGCTTCTCGCTTATCGATTCGTTCCTGTCTTTTATCCTTCACCGGTGTGTCGTTTGCATCATCACCTAAGTCTTTGCCAATGCTACCTTTACCAACAGTGTCTGAGCCTTTCAGCACCTGTATATATCGTTTCAACTCTTCTTCTTCATCGGCTACTGCCTTAAGCAGCGTGTCTTTTTCGTCTTGAGCTTTTTGGATTTGATCTTCAATCTTTTCCTGCGGCGTCTTGGTAAAGGGGCTTATGAGCCCTGAGACAGCGGGATACGGCAGGCGCATGAAGGAAGGAAGGAAACCGTAACGCTTTTTATATTCCCTTTTTTTTCTTTTCATTTCACTTTTTAAAGCATACAACGTACTCTTTTCTTTCATGAGACGCTGTTCCTCTTGAGTGAAAACTTTTTTTTTCTCTATTTCTGTATCTAAAAGTGCCTCCTGCTCTCTTTCAAGTTGCTCAATGTCCTGTTCTATCTCGTCGAGTTCTTTATAAGCGTCCTGCTTTTCCTCAGCTACTTTCTTCTCCTCTGCGACAATGACGTGTAATTTTTTCTCCCTAAATTGTGTAATGTCCGCAATGCTCCTGCGGCGTCCGGTAATAACATCAGTTAATGAGATTATTCTTCTCAGACCAAGTTTTTTCTCTAAAGCCAACAACTCACGTTCTTCTATTTTGAGCGCATACTCTTCGGCTTTAAGAGACTGTTCCCATCGAGCAATAGCGGTGGCTAAATCCTGCGAAGGGTGTGCTTGTAAATGGTCCTCTTTCTTCTTCAATTTTTTCTTTCGTTCTTTCAGTTCTCTTTTCTTGCGCTGTAACGCGAGCCAGCGCGTCTTCGCTTCTTTTTTCTTTTCTTTTTCAATCCTCTTAAGATCTCCTTTGATAGTATCCGTAAGATACTCAACCGCGATCAGTTTACCCTGGAATTCATAGGTATCCAGTTTATCTTCTTTATACGAATCTTCCAGCGTATCTTTTTCCTCATGCAGCTTCTCTAACTTTTCCTCCAACATAACCTGTCCTTCAATCAAAAACTTTTCCGGGTCCTCAAAAGTATTTAACCTTTTTTGCGCTTTCTGTGCCCACGAAGAATCAGGATAGGCATCGATAAGTTCTTTATAATACAGAATAGCGCTCTCTAAGTAACTCTCCCCCTCATAATACCGCGCAACATCATATATCTTTTGTGCATCACGCTCAGCTAAGGTTTCCAACATCCTGTGTGCGTCCTCAGCTTCGGGTGTGTCGTGAAATCGATTACGATATTCGGTCAATTGTTCCTGTGCTTCTGCTAATAACTTTTTATCATTGTAGTTGCTCATACTCATACTGAAGAGGGTTTCAGCTATTTCAAAAAATGCCTCTCTTCTCAGATCACTACGGGGATAATTTTCCACAAATGTTTTAAATTCGCGGATCGCATCCCGAAATTTTCTCGACTTTTTGTACACAAGCCCGAGATTATACTGCGCCCGCATCCCATAAAATGAATAGGGTGCATTAGCAACGATCTTTTCAAAAACGTTGATTGCCTGAGGAAGGGCAGGCAATATCGGAACGTGAAAAAATTTTCCCCGTACCCCTGAAAAAAATACATTGCCTATTTGAAACTGTCGCTTGGTAATTTCATCGAGTTTCTCAGTCTGAGGATAATTATCAATGATCTTTTGATAGTTTTTAAATGCCTGTATATATTCGGCGTCGTTCTCCTGCAAGGTTCCCAGCTGCAGGAGCGCGTCTTGGGCAAGGTCGGTATTGGGAAACATTCGAAACAGGTTTTCGTATGCTTTTTTTGCTTCGTCAAAATCACCCGCATTTTCTAGTTTTTTTGCATAGTCAAATTGGGTCTCCGGCGTATCATACACTTCTGTATCAACGTTAACAAATTTTCCTAAATTCGCATTCCATACATGATCAGCACAAACCATCGATGGAAAATACAAAAAAAGACCGAGAACGACAAAAGCACAACAAAGAGATACCCATGCGCGAGGCCTATTAAAACATTTCTTTTTTTTCATTGAAAATGATATCCGGTTATTTTTATAAATGCGTACCCCGTTCGAGGTCTCATCTTAACATATTGTAACTATTACACTAAATACTATTTGTGGTACTTTATTCTTAATTGTTTACGCTACTATTATAATCTCTCATGGGGTGTATTTAAAATAGTTTTAAGTATATAAGGCCTAAAATAGTACCATGAATAAAGCTTTTTTGTCAAGGTAGGCTCAATGCCTACATACTGTCGGTGCTATAGTCCTTTCGGGTGTTTTTAAGGAAGGATCGGACCTCCCACTGTGCAGCATTTGAAGACACCGAAATGGTAATACCTCCTTCTTCTCCTGTTTTGTAAATATCACATCCGAACGATGTAAGAATATCCTCAACTGCTTGAGTATGATACTGGTTTTCGCCGTTAATAATAGCGATTCGAGGAGATACCGCTTTTAAAAATCGTTCTTCACTTTCTCCTAAAAACACCTCTTGATGAGGCACTAAAAGTACATCACACAAAAGAGCGGAACGTTGGTCACGCACGAGTGTTTCAAACATGTCTTCATCCATGAGAGGGCATAGAAGAACCTTAAAATCCTTATACGTAAGTTTAAGCACGAGTGCACTATCAATACATCTGCCCTGCTCCCTCCGGCGAGGCCCCAAGAGCACCGTAAGCGTCATGTCACTATCGCTCTCAAGGGTATATCCTTCCTGTATTGGTATGACGGTACTATTTTGTTGCTCTACGTTTGAAAAGTACTGCTGATTGCACAGAGGCACCAGCACGGTAGGTACTTTAAAATTATCTATCAGCATATTGATCCCGCCTCTATAGCTTTTATACAATGATGTAATAATAACCGTATCAATAGAATTAATTCCTTGTGCCATTAAAAATGGCTTCAAAATCCAACGGCCGGCATGCGACGTTTCTCCGCCTCCTGTATTGATTACAATATGCTTACCATTTCGTGAACGTATATGCACAATAGGTGCTCTCCCTGCATCCAAAAAACTAATGGCCACATCATCGCCTCTTTTACATCCGATGACGATAACGACAAATATGCTCCACACGATACCAATCCATATAATGATATACCGTCCAAAGAGCTTCTTTTTGAAAAATAAACTTAGTGCCAATACAAAATAATAGGAAAGAACGAGAGAAAGATGCGGTGTTTTAAGATATAAAAAACCAAAAGGAATTCGACTTAATAGATGAATGCCCGCGATCATACCTTTAAGCAAGAAATAAGGGAATGCCGCAAAAAAAGGGGCACCAATTTCAAACACAAAAGCAGCTATAACAAAAATGATCCCGGAAATCATTACGGCACTCGAAAGCGGAACAATAAGGATATTCGCACCGATGCTGATGAGAGAAAAAATATTAAAGTAGTATATAATTAACACCGACGAGGTAAAGAATATTGCAATGGACACGGCGTAGCCGGTGTGCACAGAGTGACGTAACCGACGGGGTAATCCGTGTTGTTGAATAGTGTTACTGTTCGGGGAAAATAATTCTTTGACCGCAGGCGATAAAATAATAATAGAAAAAACAGAGAGAAAGGAAAGTTGGAATCCTGCGAGAAAAAGACTTTCTGGATATAATAAAAGTAATAAAAGAAAAACCAAAAAAAGTGTATTGATAAGATTTTTTTTGCGATCAAGCACGATGCCCATAATAATAATACTTCCCATCAGTACCGCCCGTAATATAGGAAACCTCAGTCCCGCCAATACCGCATAGACAACCATAAAGAGAATACTCACGCCCGCGCGAACGAGACGATGCATACCGAATAACGTACATACGTAATAGAGCGCTGCGGTAATAATTGATACATGTAAACCACTGATGGCAAGGAGATGGACGGTACCCGTTTTTACAAAGTCATCACGAATAGATGGTGGAATAGCGGAACGCTTTCCAATAAGAAGTGCTGAAAGAATGGTATTATAGGGATAGGCAATATGCCTATTAATTTTTTCATTAATTTTATTCCTTACATTTAAAATCTCCCGCACGACACCTCCCTTCTTTTTTGACGAATAAATGCGCACACACGTGTCTCCGTACGCACTTATTATCATATGGATATCATACTTTTTCAAATACGCCCGATAATCGAACTGCCCGCGATTCGTTGCTCTTTTGGGCCTTTTCATTTCGCCCCATATACGAATCTCATCACCGTACTGGACAGGTTTCGTACCGCTATATACATTGACCCTGACGTTCCCGCGCACCGTAAACCATGTGCTCTTTGTTTTACCTTTCTTTACCTTCATCACAAACGTTGTCAGTGTTTTTTTCTTCGAATATTTTCTTATTTCTACAGCAGAATCAACAATACCGATTAATGCATATCGACCCGGCTGATACTGTGCAATGTTATCGTGCGGCAGATACGAAGAAACTCCTTCATAGGCAATGCCGAGCAAAAAAAACATACTCGTGATCGCAATTAAAAATCTCTTCTCAGTGCAATATAAAAATAATGACGGAATAAGCCAAAAAAGTAAAAGGAGCGGATAGATAAAAGGAATAGGCAGGTAATAATTACAGATTATGCCCGAGGCAAAAAATAAAGATATATATAAAAAAATATGCGTCATTTTTTATACCTTTTTATTGTTTAAGGGAAGTCTTAAGTGCTTACTGTAAAAGGAGATAGCACGCACGTCGCGTATAAATCCGTGTCGCGGTACTATGAATTTTTTTAAGAAGTAAATTGGAATTGATTATTTTGGTGGGGTGTAATTAACGCAAGAGCATACTAATAGATATCTAAAATTTTGTCAAGTATTTATAACGTCTCTTTTTATAAAGAAGGATTGGTCGAGAAGGGTGTACCGTTGAATGTCTGGCTGTATCCTTACGTTTTAAACTTATGAATAAGCTCTCTCAGCATCTCTGTTTGTCTGCGAAATTGACCGGAGGTGGAGGCCATCTCTTCAGCGGCGGTTGCGTTTGATTCAACAATAGACGTATTCTCTTCCATCGTTGCAGCCTGCTGTTGTGAAAGGTCTGATATGGTTTGTAATTGTTTTGCAATATCATTAATATCATCGATAATTGACTGAACTGCTTTTCCTGCATCTTGTGAAATCGTCACACCCACGTTGACTTCTTTTGTGCTTCCCTTAATTAAATCGGTTATCTCTTTTGCCGCAGATGCACTTCGCTCAGCAAGTTTACGCACTTCATCAGCAACGACGGCAAACCCTTTTCCATGCTCTCCAGCACGCGCTGCTTCAATCGCTGCATTAAGAGCAAGTAAATTGGTCTGATCCGCAATGTCAGTAATAATAGCAACAGTGTCTGCGATCTGATTGGATGTTTTCTCGATTTTATTCATCGCTTCAATCGTCTCACGCATCGACGAATCGACGCTGAGAGCTTTTTTCGCTGAATCCTGTGCCCTCTCATTTGCTTTTCCGGCATTCGCTGCAGACGATTGGACAGAGCTGGAAAGTTCTTCAAAACTAACCGATTGTTGCTGAGCGCCATCAGCGATCTGCTGTGAATTCGTCGTTATTTCATTCGATACTTTTAACGCATTCTCAACCGATTCTTTTACTTGTACGACAACATTTTTAATATGCTGGACAAACATGTTAAACCATTTTGCTAATTCACCCGTTTCATCCTTGGATGCAATCGAGATTTCTTTTGTCAAATCCCCTTCTCCTGAAGCAATGTCCTTTAACATCACTATAACGGTATTTAAAGAGCTAATAATGACAGAAATAAGGAAAAACATAACGACAATGCCGACAACGACTGAAATGACAATCGCAAGCACATTGAGATATATGGTTTGCTTCAGTGACTCCCCCATTGCTGCTGCAACTTCGGTTTGAGCATTTTGAATGGCAGAAGCAAACTGTGTTTGGATATCCTTTCTATTCGTTCCCATAATGTCTGAAATTTTATCTTTAACCCGTGATGCTGCTTCCACTGTTTTGCTACTCTCTCGATCTATTTCCTTCTCAGCCTCTTCACCATATTTTGTCAGGGTTACCGGCAGCCGCTTTGATTCCTGATTCACCAGTTCTATTAACTCCTCATTACTTTTGTCTACTTTCCCTTTACCCTGTGCCATACTTTCTAATAATGACGTAATCGTCTCATTCATCCGTTCATCTTGCAACTCATGCGTCATGCTTTCTTCCCGTACGATAGCCCATTTGATCTTTCTATTGATAAGCTCCATCTTAAGAGCGGTAAGCCGGCTCTCATCGTTGAATCGCTTTGCAAATGTCTGATACGTGTCATCCAGCTCTTTCGCCATCATTGTTTTTATCTCTTCATTATTCACCATCATTGCATTGATAACAGTATCACCGGTAAATCCCTCCTTGCTAACAATACTCATCATCTTAATTAATGAATCATCAAGTGCTTCACTATGTGTAACGTCTACTTCTTGAATATCATCATTCAACTTCTTTACCAACCCAGAATAACGTTCAATTGATTTTTCTACCGCATAGATCACATCATTAAAATTAAAAAAAGCAACCTTCATAATAAACGCAAGTGCTTTATTATCCAATTCCATCGTGTCGGAAAGTGACATGGATGCACTGCTCAGAAAGCCATCAAAGCTCTCTGCGAGCGCCCCTTTGAACCCCTCTAATGCCTCTTGAATTTTTACGCTTACTTCCGAAAACGCATCCTGGCTTACCCGCGCAAAACGACTTTGGCTCTTTTTTGCGATTTCTTTGATCAGATTTAACGCAACGAGCCCACTCGCTTCATCGACACTTTTTAAAGCAAGGGATTCAAACTCACCAAAAGCTTTCTCACTTACTTTTAATACTTCTTCAAGGTTCACTTTAATTTGTTCACTGATCGACGTTATATTTCTTCTATTAATAGTTACATTAATGGCGAGAACGGCGCCTGAAAACAAAAGAAAGAATGCAATGATGACAATGATCAACTTTTGAGAGACGAGTAAATTATTAAAAAATTGTCCAAAGAATTTAAAAGGGTTCATTATTTCCGTTTCCTTTTTCTTTTATCAGGTTGTTGTTTCTTACCTGCCATCTGTGCAATATCTGTTTTCAACAATGTATCAAAATCAACTGATACACTGATAAGGTTCATTTCGCTTGCCACGTTGTAAAACTTGTTGAGTTCTTCTTTTGTCGGCGGGTCTATCGTATAGGTAATTGTTTTATTTGAGTTTTCTAAAACTTTCATTACGACTTCCGGATCATATTCGAAATATTGTTGCTGGGCAATTGCTACCTGCCGGCCGCCGGTATTACGTCTATCGTCATTAATCGTATCAACTGCCTTTTCAATGCTTGCCAGCCATTCTGAAATGGCATCTTCATATTGATCGATTACCTCATTATGTACAATAATTACGTTACATATATCGTTATTTATAAGGCTTTTTGCTTCCCCTAATTCGTACCCTATTTTTTCGTTCTCTATAATCGTCGGATACGGCTCAGGGGGGAAAACGGCATCAACAGTTCCTGCATGCAAAAAATCGACACACCGCCGCGACCCGGCTTCAATAGCACGAATATCTTTACCAAGAATAAGGTCACTATCATCTAAGGCACTGTACAACAGTAAATTTTCACTTGAATCAAGCCCGGGCACGCCAATAATTTTTCCTTTTAAATCGTTAAAACTTTTACCGTTGGTAACCATTAACCGGCTGCCCCCCTTACTCATTGATCCCACGATACTTATAGGAACATTTTCACCGGCCATTACCAACGTAATAGGAACGGTCATCACGGCAGCATCCACAAGTTCAGCACGTACGGCAGCTTCTAATGCTGTCCATGAATGAAAACCGTCAAGAACAATGTTAACGTTTTCAAAACTTCCCTGGTCATTGGCATGTGAAATAACGAGCGGCAGACGGGTGAGACCAGCAACATATCCAACCCGCAGTTCTAATTTTTCCCCTTCGCGCCTTTCACTGTCTTGTTCATATGCCCACAGCATGCCTTCACTGTTCAGACACAACATACACGTTACTACTAATGCCATCGTTTTAATAAAATTTTTTTTAGCAACCATACGGCGCCTATCCTTATTTTTACAATCGCTTTTATCCAACAAAACATTGGGGAACCTTATCTCATCATAGTATTTTTATGATGAAATAAAGTTCCCCAAAACTAATTAATACGTTATTCTAATGGTTCAAGCTGTACTGGATTTTCTGCTCGAGTCCGTGCTACTTCATCACCGGACTTTTCACCGATAATCTTAAAGAGATCCCATTCATCTTTCGATTCTGCCGGTGTTTTACCTATTGCGACATAGGTCGGATGGATCCCCTGATGGTCCCAATCTCTCCAGTACTCTTCACCACCTAATAATGTAAATTTATGCCCTTCTAATGCCTTTATAACTGCTTTATGATCAAACGTGCCGGCTCGCTCAACGGCATCAGCATATTGGAAAATGTCAACCCACGCAGTCGCTGCAGCATTGCCCGGCTTTTTATTATAAGCGGCTTCAAATTTATCAACAAACTCTTTAGAGCCAGGATATTTTTCAGAAAGGCCGTGATACCAGCACATTGACGTCAACACCCCCTGCATTACTTCCGGACCGAGCGGCTGAGCCATATGAAGTTCCATTAAAGGAACAACCACATTCATTGACTTCGTTAATCCCATTGACTGTGCCTGCTTTAATGCATTGATCATATCCTTTCCAAAATGGACAAGTACGAGCACTTTTGCACCTGATGATTTTGCTTTTAATAAGTCAGGTATGTAACTTTTCGCGCCAAGTGCCGTTGGAATATTAAGGACGGTTTTGCAACCAGCAGCTTCGAGAACTTCCTGGAGAGACTGTTGTACAGTCTGTCCCCATGTATAATCAGCATACAGATAAGCATACGTTGCATCATTGCCAAACTTATCAATCAATCCCTTTGCCATTGCTTTTGCCGTCTGATGGCCGTTATTGTACCATCTGAAGGTATGCCTATGCGCATCTTTCCCCGTTGTATCGTTTGAATGGGTTAAGCCCGCCATAAATATAACGCCTCTTTTCTGGCATACCTTTGCTTGTGCAATAGCACACCCTGAACTCGAACCGCCGGTTACCATAATGGCACCTTCGTCAATTAAGTCTTCTGCATTCTGACCAGCTACTTCGTTGGTCGTTTGTGTATCTTTTACCGAATACACAACTTTTTTCCCTAAAATACCACCTTTTTTATTCACTTCCTCAATCGCCAATTTGTACGCTTTAAGTTGATCTTCCCCCTGATACTGATACGAACCTGATAAAGGCACATTAAGGCCTATAAGGACCGTATCATCAGCGGCAATAGCGCATGATGGCTGCAGCATCATCAAAGAAAAACAAAACATCACGACCAAATTTAACACCGTTTTTTTCATCATCCCCTCCTTGT